>NZ_JABFCI010000019.1:0-46832 GCF_017566105.1 Akkermansia sp. GGCC_0220 | reverse complement strand
TCACAGGTGCGTGAATTGAAACTCCGTGTAATATCCCACAAAAGAGAGACAAAGAGTCGCACCTTCACAGGTGCGTGAATTGAAACTAACAAGGTCATGCCCCTGTAGGAATGTCTCCTGTCGCACCTTCACAGGTGCGTGAATTGAAACGTAAGAATCTCTAACTTGTTCACTCATAGCGCAAGTCGCACCTTCACAGGTGCGTGAATTGAAACATTCTTGGTGCGATGGACCTGTAGCTTTCAACCTGTCGCACCTTCACAGGTGCGTGAATTGAAACGACAATACGCACTACATAATGCATACACGATGTGGTCGCACCTTCACAGGTGCGTGAATTGAAACTACGTCCCGCCACATGCCAGCAAACACGCGCTTTGTCGCACCTTCACAGGTGCGTGAATTGAAACGCCCTTGGACGTCCCCAGGGAAAAACTCTTGTAGTCGCACCTTCACAGGTGCGTGAATTGAAACCCGGAAGGAAAGGGGACGAACAAATAAACCTAACCGTCGCACCTTCACAGGTGCGTGAATTGAAACTCTTCCCGGAAAACCCGTAACCTCAACTCTATCAGGTCGCACCTTCACAGGTGCGTGAATTGAAACACGTTATTCATTGTTCGTCAAGTATTTGTAGGCCTGTCGCACCTTCACAGGTGCGTGAATTGAAACTGTTTCTTCGTAAATCAAGATATGCAGTTTACTGTCGCACCTTCACAGGTGCGTGAATTGAAACGTGTGCTCCCTGCTAAATTCTACCTTTGGATTGCGTCGCACCTTCACAGGTGCGTGAATTGAAACTTGCTTGTTTCACCGTAGTATTCTTCATACGGCCGTCGCACCTTCACAGGTGCGTGAATTGAAACCCGGTACTGTACAGGGGTGATAAAGGTCCACCTGGTCGCACCTTCACAGGTGCGTGAATTGAAACTATATAAAGATATTCTTCCACAAAGTGGTTGTTAGTCGCACCTTCACAGGTGCGTGAATTGAAACCGTTTTGTCCCACACAACTACCCCCCGCCAAGTGTCGCACCTTCACAGGTGCATGAATTGAAACCCGTCGTCGTCCAGTCCGTCGGCCCTAAGTGGGGGTCGCACCTTCACAGGTGCGTGAATTGAAACTCACGCTCCCCGTGTATCTCCGCCCGCAGCAGGGGTCGCACCTTCACAGGTGCGTGAATTGAAACAACGGATGCTGATCATTGCTCCCCCGCTGGCTCAGTCGCACCCTCACGGGTGCGTGGATGTGCCAAGGGACACGTTTTGGAAGGTTGTCACACTTGCATGGAAATGTAGATGTGAACATCAAACACCAGCCTTACTAAATGGCATTTCATTAAGTATAGGTTGCTGAGGGAGAATGGACTTGGAGCCGACTTTCTTGGAGTAATAAAGAAAAATAATAGTGAAGCTTGCATCTTTAAAAAGGTAGTTTGTGATATAAATAAACCTTCTCTTCAAGAAGAATTTGTTGTTGAAGTATGGCAATAGAATGTTAGGTTTCCGTTGCATTTTGCATCAAGAGAGGGTTAGACGAAATGATTAGAAAGTGTTTGGAGTCGGAATTGGAAACAATTTATGAAATTATCAATGATTCAGCCGTGGTTTATAAAGACAGGATTCCTACCGACAGATGGAAGGAACCTTACATGCCCGTGGATGAATTAAAGGAGCAGATCAGAGATGGCGTGGTGTTCTATTGTTTTGAAGATAAGGGATGCCTTCTTGGCGTCATGGGGATTCAGGACCGGGATGACGTTAAGCTCATACGTCACGCCTATGTCAGGACGTGCGCCCGTCGGGGAGGAATCGGAGTCCAGCTTCTTAACTATTTACGAAAAGATCAGGAGAAACCTGTTTTAATAGGCACGTGGGCGGATGCGATCTGGGCGATCGACTTCTACCAGAAAAACGGGTTTCATTTGGTAGGGCCTGAAGAACGGAAGCTGCTGTTAAAGAAGTATTGGACGGTTCCGGAAAGACAGATAGAAACGTCCGTAGTACTTGCAGATGAAAAATATATCCGGTCTCAGCGTGGTTTAGTTGAATGAGATTTAGAGGTAAAGCAAAAGGCAGCTTCCATGGATAATGGAAGCTGCCTTTTGAATTCAACGATGAATGAATTCTTGCTGATTTCTCAGCAATCAATTTCTTCAACGGTGACTCCAGCCGGAATTAAGTCGTGATGGATGGTGATATCATAGTCTTGGATAGACCGAGGAAATTCCACATTCTCATGTTTGACGACGGAAACGGCATCAAATAATTTGTGGGCAGGAGCATTCCCCAGCTCGCTGTCATGCTTGAACAGAACAATTTTACGAATAGCCATGGAGCCGGAAGGACGAGCGGCAGACGCATCAAAATCAAAAAGGTGGACTAAGGCATTCTGAAAAACCTTCCAGTCATTTTCTGAAAATCCGGTCTGTTTAGCGAGGAAAGGGTTTAAGCATCCCTGCGTTTTGTATAAAGCGTAGGGAAGGGTGAATTTTCTTCCCATGGTACGGTTGTCTCCTTTTTGCTTAATGGATTCCGCTTCCGTTGTTACGGCACACCGGGTGACGGCAAATTCCGAGGTGGAAACGGGATCAATGGTGCGGGCAAAGGATATCTGGATGGGGCCGCGTACTTGTCCGCAATTGACGCCCGTAGTCATTACGGCACCAAAGGTGCGTATGTCAAAGAATGTCTGGCACATCCAGGATTTTGCCTTATCGTAATCCGCCTGTTTGGCATCCTTCTGGTTGATCTCCAAAGCCACGTAGGCCCGGTTCTGCTGGTTGTTCAGGATGGCTTTTTCCTTAACATAAATTTCGTAGCCGGGTTCGCCGTCCTTGGTCAATTGAATGAAATTGCGGACCTTGCGTTTCAGGCATACGTCTGTAATCAAGCCATGGCCGGATTCAGCATCCATGCGCGGCAGGTTTCCCGCATCCGGATCACCGTTCGGGTTGGCGTCTGTGACGTCAAACAGAATGAGAAAGTCAATTTTGTTCATTATTGTCAGTGGTTTGTGTTTTAGTTGTTTGAGAAATCTCTTTTTCTGTGAAAAAGTCGTTCATTTGATGATAAAAACCCAGGTCGAAATAAGCTTGTTGTTCCAGTCCCATATGGACCGGAACATTGTCCGGAATGTGGGATTTGATTTCCTGAACCAACTTTTCTCTGTTAATTTTAGTTCCTTCTCCATGCTTTTGCTTGACAAGCTGTTTTAAATGATACTGGTATAGTTTATTAACAGTGGAATAGACGGAGCGGGGGTGTGCGCACATACTGGAGAAATAGGAGTCACGGACGGTACGGTTGAGGTCCTTCCCTAAGGCGTCTTCCTGGGTTTTTACATAGACGGCAAAGAGCCTGCCCAGCAGGTAACCGATGTTGTGATTGTCTGGATTGATTGTTTGCATGGTCGTAAGATCATGGTTGTTGGTTTTTCTGTAAAGCCATCCCTTGAGCAGGGAACAACGGATGTAGTTGACTTTTTTGTCAATTCTAATGCGCCTGATAATAGCTTGGGCAATGATGTCCGGATAGGGTAAATGGAAGAGAATGGACTTCATCAGAACTCCACTGTACAGGGAAGGAAGCTCTTTCATATCCCGGACGGTTTCTTTTAAAATATCAAAGGGCTTTGGCAATTCCGGATCAGGATAGTTACTGTTTTTTTCCGTCCATTGACGGGCAAGCGAGATATCCCGGTAATGGGTCTGGATATTTTCTATTAATTCTCCAAAGGTCGATTGATACCAGAAACGGATGGAAAGGCGGGAGGCATTCGGTGAAATTCCCAGGATGAAGAAGGGTACGTCTGCATGGTCCAGTTTGCCTTTGGAAAGCTCCCCGTTCCGCAGTAACTCTGTGATCTTGGAGAGTTGATCCACTGCTGCCTGATCCATGGCAGGAGGCAACGTTTTGCCTGTCGTTACAGCGCCAAAAAGGAAGGCCTCCATGTCCATGGTTTCCTTGGGGGCGTCTGCCCAGAAGACCACGCTGGCATCTCCTATGCGCGTGTTGTATTGGGAATGGGAGAGCAGGTAATTGAGGGCATTGCAATACGCAAAGGCGGTGTTTTCACCTACGGGAGCGTTGAGGCTCTGGTCTTTGCCGTATGATGTGAAAGAGGAGCAGTTGAATGATACTATCTTGGCCCCTGAAACCTGAGCTCCCAGAACCCCTTTAATGGCGGGTTCATGTAAAAGGGCCAGCGGTTCTTCCTTTCCGGAAACAAGACAAATCCCTTTCTCCTTTTCCTTTTTGCTGCCCTGCCATTGCTCCTCGCCTCCATGGAACCACCAGTCCTGAATTTCCGGAGTTTCATGAACATGTTTCATTTCTCCCGCAATACGGAAAATGCCATTGGATATCCACAAATCGGGAGATGCCAGATGGGAAGGTGTTTGGCCGGGATCCCATTGCTCCAGAAAACGGCATACCGCAGAGAAATGAGGATGATTGACGGAGCTTTCCACGGAAAGATGCTTGTCTCTGAAACTGGAAAATGCTTCCCGGATGCGCTTCTGTTCTTTTTCCCCTGTTTCTCCTTTGTATCCCAGCAGGTATCCGCAGTTATCCCATAGGAAACAGGGGTTCAAGCCTGAACCGGAAGGTTTGCTGGAGCCCAGGACCAAAATAGGAATGGAATGAAGTTTTGCTGCCTTTTTCCCCTCCGGGGCGTCCATGGCCCGGATGTCATCCATGCCTACAAGGGTTCCGTCAGGTTTCAGAATAATACGGAAAGAAATTTTCTGGCGGCTTTTCCCGATGGTAGGTAAATCCCCTTTCGCCGTGACGTCTGGATCCTGGGACAATCTGTCGTAAAGCTCGCTTAATGCCGGAATGATCATATCAGGAATTGGTACGGTTCAGGGATGGAACATGAAGGATGCCTGAGTTCAGTTCAGCCGGAAAGAAATGGGGCACCGCAGAAAGCTTCTTCCCATCATGGGAGCTGATAATTTTTCCTTTTCTGTCAGGCACGAATTCTATTTCATGCAGCATCATGCCCAGATTCCGGTTTTGTTGGTCCGGAGGCAATGAAGAAGGCGGAGGCGTTTGCTGATTCCACCATTCGAAGGAAACGGGAAATTCCCTTGTTCCAAAATAAGGTTGATGGAATGACTGTCCTTTCATGGCCCTGCGTTTGAACATTTCATGATGCTTTGCCTGGTCATTGATATTTCCCTGTGCCTTAAGGACGGAAAAATGAGCTTCGATGAGGTATTCTACATCTTGAAGGATGGTGGAGGAACGTTGCTGGCGGGTATCCTCAACCAGAAGTCCCAGGCGGGCTTCCCCTCCATTTTTGATGACGTCGGATTTAGGCGCCGTTGCTTTGGCCGAAACTTCGTTTCTCCGGATGGAAACAAGCTTAATAGGTTTTAGCACATGAATTTTATCAATGTGCCAGCGAATTTCAGGTTTCCAATAAATGGCGCTTAAAATTCCTATGGCTGCGGACGGAGTCATGACTTCATAGGAGTATCTCTCTGCCTTTAATTCCGGTCTTGTAAAACAGGCCCATTCTCCCCAAACATGCAGTAAAATTCCAGTTTCAGTCATGGCTAACAGATGAAACCTATATACGCTGGATCGCTTTGCCGCAAGGATAAAATCCCTTTATGCTCATCGTAAACATCCTGGGAAGGCTGAAGAACGTGAATGGTATCGTCAATGTATGAGTCGATGCCATGATCTTGTAAAACAGGCCATTCGTTATCATATACTTGTACGCTGTACCGCTGAATTTCACGCCGCAGGTTTTTGTCTGGATAAAGCCCTTGGGAATCAAGGATCTCTAGGCGTTCCCGGATATGGCACGCTTCCTGGTCTATGGCGATCATTATTGAACGGGACGCATCGGGAATCATTTTAAAGTTTTTATCAATATCTTTGAATTTAAGAGACTTGAACATTTTCTCAGGTACGGGCGTGAGTTGGGTCATATCCTTAATATTCTTGCTGTCCCAGAGATTTGTCTGATCTTTACGATTATTGTAATAGGTCCTGAAAAACAGATTGGAAATTTCAGGAGAAAGAAGATCTGCATCCGGTTCCTGAGCCAGAATCTCCCGGGTGGCGGAAGCGGCTGCACGGAGGTCGTCCAAGATGCCAGGAATAGGAAAATCCGTGGATTCATAAATGAAAACTAGCCCTTTTCCGCCCCTCTCGCCATGGCGGTTGCAGCGGCCGGCTGCCTGGGCGATGGAATCAATTCCGGCACAGGCCCTGTAAACTACGGGGAAGGAAATATCTATACCCGCTTCAATGACCCTGGTGGCAATAAGAATAATATTTTTTTCCTGCTCCAGCTCCTGTTTGACGGTTTCAATGACTCTCTCCCGGTGGATGGGGAACATTCTGGCGGAAAGGTGCAGGATATGGGTGGATGTCTGGGAGGAAAAGGCGTCAAACAGGGATTGGGCTTCCTTGGTGGTGTTGACAATGAATAAGGCGGATTTGTCCGGGAGCGTTTTCCAATGACTCATAAGAGTGTTCTGATCCATCTCGCCCAGGTGCTGGATGGTTACACGCTGCATGGATAGCTCCAGCTGGCGTTCGAAGTCGGTCCCAAGCAGGCTGGTGAGCTCTTCGGCAGGCCAGCCAATCGGGAATTCCTCCTTGCACTCAAGAGCCGGCTGGGTTGCCGTGCAAAGTACCAGGGTACAGCCATAATCTTTTTCCAGGGTTCTCATGGCTTCCAGGCACGGGGCCAGCAAATGTGAAGGCAGGCTTTGGGCCTCATCAAAAATAATGACGGAGTTGGCGATGCTGTGCAACTTTCTGCAGGTGGACGGTCTGTTGGAAAACAGGGATTCGAAAAACTGGACACTGGTGGTAACAATCAAGGGTGCATCCCAGTTTTCCGACATCAGCCTGACTCTCTCCGTGTCTTTATCCGCCGCTAGATTGGAGTGATGTTCCAATACGCATTCCATTCCGAATTGTTCTTCCAAGGGAGCCATGACTCCTCTAAAGGTGCGCGATGTCTGGTCAATAATGCTCGTAAAGGGGATCACGTAGATTACGCGTCTCATGTGGCGGTGTCTGGCATGGGCAAGCGCAAAACTGAGGGAAGAGAGGGTTTTCCCCCCGCCCGTAGGAACATTGAGTTGGTAGATTCCCTGAGGAACCTGTGCCTGGGAAAGACATTGATGATGTATCCTGTGCCGCAGATGTTGAATAGGAGCAGGATCCGGAGCATTCTCCATGTTGCTCAAATGCGTTTCAACCCTGTGGCTCATCTGTTCCAGGATATCTTCGGGCCAGGATGGCCTCATATTCCGTTTCTCTTGGGACATGAAGTGTTCGGTTCCCAGAAAATCACTGTCGGTCAGAAAAGAGAAAAGCATGCGTATCTGCATGGCTACAGCAAAGCCTAGGTTGCGTTTTGAGGCTTGTGATTTTTTGTGCCAGAGAAGCGGAGGCGAAGGCTCTATGAAGGAACATACTTCGGCAGGAGCGTAGGATTCCCACTCGGGGATATCCTTGTAAAACCGTTCAAGGAAAAGGTCGGCGCCGTTGGGAAGTCCTGCGTGATGGCCTGCAATGACGTAAGCCAGCATATCGCCGTAGGGTGTTTTGGAGGTGCCCCAATGGGTGCTGGCGTGTTTTGCTCCGGCAGTGGAATGGTCTACTTTTTTGCCAGAATGTTGTTCCACAGTTTCTGAAGAAGACGAAGAAAGGCATATATGCCGTTGGAATTCCTCGGAAAACTTTCCCAGATCGTGCCAGAGTGCGGCGGCTTCAGCCCATTGGAGCCATGCTTCACGTATGGACTCGGGTAACTCCTTGGTCAATTGACCCACATAATACCGTACCATGTTCAGATGTCCTGGGATATCTGTCTTATCATTTGGAAATGTGTAAAGAGGCTCGTCTACAGATGTTTCATTGTCCAGCCATTTACGGTGGGCAATAGGAAATTTCTCATTATTCATATAACATATTGTGGTATGAAAATGTTGGGAAAATCAATATATATTTAAATATTTTTTACATTATACATTGAGTCCGGCGCCGAAGTATGAGATGCTTTTCCGCCAGATGCCTGTTTCTATTTTATGAGTACTCGTCTCTCATATTCCGTACCCTTGGCGGCATTGCAGCATTACCTGTACTGTCCCAGACAGTGTGCTTTGATTCATCTGGAATGTGCATGGGAGGAGAACCAGTTCACGGCAGAGGGGAACGTGTTTCATGAACGATCCGATTCCGGGATGACGGAAACCCGCGGATTGAAAAAAGTGCTGCGCTCTCTGCACGTTTCTTCCGGACAGTGGGGTATTCACGGTATTGCGGATGTCGTGGAAGCTGTTTATTCCAAAAAGGGAGGGGAGGTGGTTGCCATGACGCCTGTGGAATATAAGGTTGGCAAGCCGAAGCCGCATCGTGCGGATGAGGTTCAAGTGTGTGCCCAGGCATTATGCCTGGAGGAGATGTTTGCCATAGAAGTCCCTGCCGGTTTTCTGTTTTATGGAAAAACCCAGAGAAGGTTTGAGGTGCCGTTTGACAAGGAGCTGCGTTCCTTGACAGCCTTGGTTATCCAGAATGCCAGAGAGGTGTTGACGGGCATCGTTACGCCGTTGCCCCGTTATTCCAAGGGCTGCAAGTCCTGTTCCCTGGTCAATGATTGTCTTCCTGACGTTTGCCGAGAGCACAGGCAGACCATGAAGGCCCGGGTGGATAGTGTGTTTGAAGATAGTCTTGGTGCAAGTGAAGCTGATGATTTATGAAGAAACATTTAAATACCTTGTTTGTGACGCTGGAGGGATGCTGGCTGTCCAAGGATGGCGATACCGTGAAAGTCAATTCGGAAGGAACATGTTTGCTGCGGGTTCCCCTCCATAATTTGGAGGGTATTGTGACGCTGGGATGGGACATAGGAGTTTCCCCTTATTTGATGGGGGCCTGTGCGGAGCGCGGCATCACGCTTTCCTTCTGCAATCCTTACGGTAAATTCCTGGCTGGCGTCCAGGGCTTCATGAAGGGAAATATCCTGCTGCGCCGGGAGCAATACCGCTGGGCTGATGATGAGGCAAGATGGGTTGGCGTTGCCCGGGAAATGATAGGAGCCAAAATTGCCAATTGCCGCAGTTTGCTTTTAAGAGCGCAGAGAACTTACGGGAAAGATTTGTCGGAAGCGGTGGACCGTCTGGCTGCTTTTTGCCGCATGGCCCGCGGGTGCAGTTCCGGCGATATGCTGCGGGGCATTGAAGGTTCCGCTGCGGAAACATATTTTTCCTGCGTGTCCCATTGCCAGAGGACGGAAGAGCCGGAGTTAGTGTTTGAAGGCCGCAACAGGCGTCCTCCCAAGGATTGTTTTAACGCCCTTCTATCTTTTCTATATAGTCTGTTGTGCCATGATGCCAGGTCCGCTCTTGAAAGCGCCGGCATTGATGCGGCCGCCGGTTTTCTGCATCGCGACCGTCCGGGGCGTCCCGGAATGGCCTTGGACCTGATGGAAGAATTCCGGGCGCCGCTGGCTGATCGCCTGGCTCTTACGCTAATCAACCGCAAGCAAATTTCCGCAGATGATTTCGACAAGGAGGAATCCGGCGCCGTCTTTTTGAAGGAAGATTCCCGTAAGAAAGTATTGAATGCCTGGCAGGAGCGCAAGAAGACCGTTTTGGTGCACCCCTTCCTTCAGGAAAAGACGACACAGGGATTGCTGATTCACATCCAGGCCCTTTTGCTAGCACGTCATTTGCGCGGAGACCTGGACTGCTATCCTCCGTTTATTGGCAAGTAAAACGCTCCTTAGCCATGTATATTCTCATTACTTATGATGTAGCTACGGATGACAAGGCCGGACAGCGGCGGTTGCGTCAAGTTGCCCGCGCCTGTGAAAATATCGGTCAGAGAGTGCAGAATTCCGTGTTTGAATGTGAGCTGGCTCCGGCCCAATTGGTTGACATCAGGAACAAGCTGCTTAAGATTATTGATAACGAGAGCGACAGCCTGAGAATTTATCACATGGGGTCCAATTGGCATCATAAAATAGAGCAATTGGGCAAGGAGAAGAGTTTCGACATTTCCGGCCCTTTGATCATTTAAAAGCTGTCTGAGCACGGCCTTTGCGCCAACCCCAAGCTCACACCAATTTCCCGGGAGATCGGCGATTGGCGTAATACATTGGGAATGGAAGATTGACAGATGAATACTTAGAAGAGAAGGCTAGGTGATGATGGCCTTCTTCGGGAGGTTGGCGCAAAGTATCGTTTGCGCTGTTGAATAACAATGTATATGGTCAGGCGCAGTCGCACTCCGCAAGGAGTGCGTGGATTGAAACCCGTTTTGCCGGAGTTTTTTGTACTGGTCATGCGGTCGCACTCCGCAAGGAGTGCGTGGATTGAAACCATGCATTTGAGAAGCGACCAGGATTTACCCATAGTCGCACTCCGCAAGGAGTGCGTGGATTGAAACAGCGTCGCCCACGGAGTAGGTATTCCCCGCATGTGTCGCACTCCGCAAGGAGTGCGTGGATTGAAACTGGAAAAAACAGAAGACATGGCCGGCGCCATCATGTCGCACTCCGCAAGGAGTGCGTGGATTGAAACTTCATAAACTTTTGTTTTTTGGATGTACAGCAGCGTCGCACTCCGCAAGGAGTGCGTGGATTGAAACCGGGTCAGGCACGCGGCGTCCTCTGGTGCGGGCGGTCGCACTCCGCAAGGAGTGCGTGGATTGAAACACATTACGATTGACCCGGCAGGCCGCCCGACTCTGGTCGCACTCCGCAAGGAGTGCGTGGATTGAAACTGCGGGAATGAGCCGTTTCAACGTGTCCAGGTCAGTCGCACTCCGCAAGGAGTGCGTGGATTGAAACCGGCAATCCAGCCGTTAAACCGAAGAGCGCCCGGTCGCACTCCGCAAGGAGTGCGTGGATTGAAACCGATAAACTGCGCCAGTACCCGTCCCTGTCCCGGTCGCACTCCGCAAGGAGTGCGTGGATTGAAACGATAATTTCGGACACCTCATCAGCGGTTAAATCTTCGTCGCACTCCGCAAGGAGTGCGTGGATTGAAACCTCAATATCATGCCTTCCCAGTCCGTAAAGTCCGGTCGCACTCCGCAAGGAGTGCGTGGATTGAAACTAACCATATCCCTACTACAACGGTAGGAATTAGGGTCGCACTCCGCAAGGAGTGCGTGGATTGAAACGTAAACAGAGTAGGTGATAGCGTCCGTCACGTCCGGTCGCACTCCGCAAGGAGTGCGTGGATTGAAACTGCCCGCTATGCCCGTAGCGGTTCACTTCGTCCGGTCGCACTCCGCAAGGAGTGCGTGGATTGAAACCATTTCAGCCGGGGAAATGTCGATGATTGGAAGGAGTCGCACTCCGCAAGGAGTGCGTGGATTGAAACTGGATATAGGTTTCGTCGATGACATTGCAGGTCGTCGCACTCCGCAAGGAGTGCGTGGATTGAAACCGTGAGGATCGCCAGCTTTTCGGCGTCGTTTTTGGTCGCACTCCGCAAGGAGTGCGTGGATTGAAACAGCCCCAGGGCATTAGTGGGAATCAACTTGGAATGTCGCCCTCCGCAAGGAGTGCGTAACTCTTCCTAAAAATGAAAAGCTCTCCAGGCTTGTTTGGTCTGGAGAGCTTTTTTTCGGGTTTCGTTGTTTATTTTTCAGCCGGGGGCTGCCGGTTCAGATCGAGTTCTGCGGGAGGGAGGGACTGGAGCAGGGTCAGAATGGGGTCCTGCGGTGCGGCGCCCGCTTCCCGCTGGCGTTTGAATTCCTCCTCTTCCTGCTGGAGGGCCGCCAGTTTGGTATCTTCCACCAGCGCCTTGAATTTGTCCGCCTGGGAGTATTCTCCATCCGTATCCCGGAAGACGCGGGCCAGCCAGCGGCGTTTTTCTTCCGTGCTGAGCAGGGGCTCTTTCATGGGCTGGGGAGGGTGTTTTTATCCAGCAGGTTTCCTGCAAGCTGTTCCCCATCCGCGGTGGGGCGGTAGACGTAAGGGCGGCTGTCCCCGAAGCGGTTGATGTATCCCTGTGCAATGAGGTCCTGCAGGATGTTGGTAACGGTATTGGGATGCAAGCGCGTGGCTTCCGTAATGGTACTGTGGCGCCTGTATCCGGCAATGACGGCCAGGATGACCTGGGCGCTGCTGAGGCGGAAGTCCAGCCTGCGGACGTTGGAGGCGAATATCTGTATGAAGTCCAGGGCTTTCATGAGCTTGTATTCACAAGTTGTTGTTATGTTGCTGCCTTGTTATTCTCCTGTTATTCACATTCCTCCGGGCAGGCGGGCGACTTGATTTTCCTCAGCAGGTCCAGCAGGGGGTGGGAGTCGTTGGAGAAGCTCTGCACCGCATTGACGGTTGCCGCCTGCGGGAGAATGATTTTATGGAATTCCTGGTGAAGATTCTGGCGAAGGCTCTGGTTGCCCGTCAGGGGCATGGCCAGCTTTTCTGCCAGGCGGGTAGCCAGCGCGTCCATGAAGAGGGGATCGAATTGTTCGGCGTCTTCAATGTCGGCTATGTAGCTCATGGGCAGCGGCGCGCGGGAGGCGTGGATGCGCCTTCCCTGCATTTTCCATTCCGTGCATTCCACATCCAGCACGCGCAGGCAGTCCGCAGGCAGGGTGAATTGATAGGGTGTCAGGGAGTTGGGCGCCTGAGCGGAGACGGAGTCCAGCGTGGTTTGCGTGGTGGCGAAGGTCCAGCGCGCCATGCAGAGGGTTTCCCTCCGTGCCGGGTGGTAATGAAGAACGCAGAGACGGGATGCCGTGGATTCATTGGCAATCAGCGCGTCCAGCGGAGCCTCCCCTATTTTGGAGAGCGCCGCGTTGCAGATGTCCAGCGCGGAGGGAGTGTCCGGCTGAAGTAAGGATTCATTGATCATAACGCCACATGTTTGGCGGAAACGGATGCGGAATGCATCACGTTTGGGAACACCCTCTTTGATGCCACCGGTGGCACGTATGCGCCCGGTTTTTCCCCGGATGCATTTTCCTCCAATTCATCTATTTGATAAATGCATGCACCTTCCCGGGCAATTCCGGGCAGGTGAGGAGACCGCCCTTTTCCTCCGCGGGGAGCGAACGCTCCCGCCGCATGGATCGTCCGTGCGGCAGGCGGAAGGGGCCATCAGTATAAACCATGCATAGAAAGTAAAAGAGATTATGGGATTCATGAAACCGTCCACTCCTTCCACTCCAGCTCCGGAGCAGACCATCCCGGTCAAGGCGGAGAGCGTGGGAGAGGAAGTGGGAGAAGATTATCAGGCCCGGGAGCGGCAGAGGCAGGGGATGATTTCCACCATTCTGGCGCGCCGCAATTCTTCCGCCGGGCAGGGGGAGGTCAATCCCCGGACCCTGCTTAGGAAAACCCTGGGATAGGCACCGCCATGGAAGAGAGAGTTGCGGAGCTGAATTCCGTGTACAAGTCCCTGGCCGCCCAGCGCGCGCCGTGGGAGACGTGGTGGGACCGCCTGAGGGATTACGTGCTGCCCCGCCGCCTGAACCGGGAAGGGGAGGTTTCCCTCCCCAACAGGGACGCCATGGACCGCATGACGGATACCACTGCCGTGGAGGCGTGCCAGAAGCTGGCCAGCGGCCATATGTCCTACATTACGCCCAGCCATGACGTGTGGTTCAAGTGGTCGGCTCCGGACGACCGGGGAGGGGACGAGGCGGAGGCCTGGTATAATCAGTGTTCGGAGATTGCCCTGAAGGAGCTGTCCGTTTCCAATTTCTATACGGAGATCCATGAGTGTTTTCTGGACCGCGTGGCTTTGGGGACCGGCAGTTTGTTTACGGGAACTTCCTCGGACGGAAGGCTGCTGTTCACCAATATTCCGTGCGGTCAGTTCGCCTGTGCGGAGAATGCGGAAGGCCGGGTGGATACCTACGTCAGGGAGTTTACCTATACCGCCCACCAGGCGCGTTCCATGTTCGGCATGAAGGCCCTGGGGCCCAGGGCGCGGGAGGTGCTGGAACGCGGCGGCAATCCGTACGCCACGTCCCTGAGGTTTCTGCACGTGGTGCGTCCGCGCAGCCGCCGGAGCCGCCGCAGGGAGCAGGCCGCCCACATGCCGTTTGAAAGCGTGTATCTGTCCCTGGACGACCAGGTGATCGTGGAGGAGGGGGGATATATGGAGTTTCCCTACCTGGTAACCCGGTTTTTGAAGTGGGGCAGCGGTCCGTACGGCCTCGCGCCCGGCAGGCTGGTGTTTCCCGCCATCCAGCAGGTTCAGTTCCTGAACCGCATTCTGGACACGCTGGGGGAGGTGGCCGCCTTCCCACGCATTCTGGAGCTCGCCAACCAGATTGGGGAGGTGGACCTGCGTGCCGGCGGCAGAACCGTCATTACCCCGGAGGCCGCCTCCCTCCACCTTCCGCGGGAGTGGGCCACGCAGGGCAGGTATGACGTCGGGATGGACCGTCTGGCGCAGAAGCAGGACGCCATCCGGCGCGCCTATTACCTGCCCATGCTGGAGCTTTGGAGCGGCCACCGCGGCAGCATGACCGCCACGGAGGTGATGGCCCGGGAGAACGAGCGCGTGCTGATGTTTTCCCCGTCCTTCACGCTGTTTGTGAGTGATCTGTATTCCACCATGACGCGCATTTTCTCCCTGCTGTTCCGCATGGGCAAGTTTCCCAGGCCTCCCCGCGCCGTTCTGCGGGAGGGGAGGGACGGTTCCATTGCCGTCGGAGAGCCCCGGGTGGTGTACCAGTCAAAGATTGCGCTGGTGCTCAGGCGCTTGCAGAGCGAGGGGATGGACCGCAGCCTTCAGCGCCTGAATATGATGATGCAGGCCGCTCCGGATTTGGCGGATCATGTGGACTGGGACCATTGCTTCCGCCTGTCCACCCGTGTGGACGGCGCTCCGGAGAGCATGCTGAGGCCCTGGGCCGATGTCCAGGCCATGCGGAAGGAACGGGCGGACCGCCAGCAGGGGGCCGCACAGGCTCCAGCGGAAGAGGATCCGTACGCTTCCCTCAATCCCTTGCTTGACCAGTTAACCACGATTCAGGAATGAACCAGGATACGACATTGCAGCAGGAGGCCTCCGTCCGGGAGGCCCGTCTCAGAAGGCGCCAGCTTTTCCGGGTGTTTGACACTCCGGACGGGCGGGAGGCGCTGACCTTTCTGGAAGCCCGCTTCCAGACTGATTTGCCCGTTTTTCAAGGCAGCCCGGGGAGTTATGACCCCCTGGACGCCATGAGGCGCGATGCCTACAGGGAGGTTTTCCTGTACATCCGCCGTCAAGTTCAGTTAGCCATTAAAGAATCCACAGCAGAAGAAAAGAATGATTGATTCCATTGATAATAGTATGGCCGCTCCCTCCGGGGAGGCGGATTTTTCCGGGGCAGTTTCCCCGGAGGCGGAAGCGTTGACAGAAGCCGCGGCTCAAGCCGTGCCTCTTCCTTCCCTTCTGGGGGAGGACGGCGGTTTTGTTCCGGATTGGTATGCCCGGTTTGATGAGTTGAAGGGGATGGAGAAGTCCCTTTCCAAGTTCAAGACGCCGGAAGCGCTGGCGAAGAGTTATGCGGAGCTGGAGCGCCTGCGGCATTATCCCGGCGTGGAGAATGAGGAGCAGATGGCTCGGTTCCGCCGGATGGCCGGCCTGCCGGAATCGGAGGAAGATTACCGCCTGGAACGTCCGGAGTCCACGCCGGAAAGCGAGTGGAATGCAGGGCTCGCAGAACGCATGGCCCGCACGGCCTACCGTTACGGCGTACCTCCGGAAGCCATGAACGCTCTCCAGGAGACGATGGCCCAGGCATATGAGGAGGCCCGGGAACAGATGGCGGATTCCCGGATGGAGATGGAAACGCAGGCGGAACAGTCCCTGCTGCAGGAATGGGGCGCCAATTATGAGCGCAACATGGGCAGGGCTACCGCCGCACTCCAACGGCTTGCGTCCGAGACGGGAGTGGATGCGGATGCCCTGCTTGACAATCCGGGTCTAGGGTCCAATCCGGACGTCATCCGCCTGCTGTACCAGGCCTCGCGCCTGCTTGATGAAGCTCCTCTTCATCATTCGGGGGCCGCAACGCCCTCCCCGGCAGAGGAAGCCATGCGCATGGAGTCGGATCCCTCCCATCCGCTTTATGAGGCGTATATGAATGTGAACCATCCCAACCACAGATACGCCAATGAGTTATACGACCGTTTGACTTCCCGGTAGCCGTCCGGGCCGTTTCAGCAACGGAATTGGTTGAAAAGCAAGCCCGGCGGGAGAATTCTTCCGCCGGGCTTTTAATGGTCATTATTTCATCAGGGAAGGAGGGTCAAGGGCTGGGGCCTTCATCTGCCTTCATACCTTTAGCGTCCCGAAACAGGGCTTGCGTTCAAAAAAAGTTGGAAAAATATTTTTTTCCGTATGGATGGAGGAGGGAGGAAGATATGACTTATACCTTTTACCGTAAGTAGGTATGGATAGTATTTCCACACTTATTCTTATTCAGGCAGCTTCCATCAATTTTTACACAAACCGTCCGTTGATGCTGGCATTTTTCAACAGGCGCCAGACTGCATCATCCCATTCATCAGGGAGGGGCAATAAAAAATCCCGTCCGGAAAGGGACGGGATTTTAGGAAGATGGTACGCGGTATAGGATTTGAACCTACGACCTCCACCATGTCAAGGTGTTGCTCTACCACTGAGCTAACCGCGCGTTTTGGAAGTGCGGGCGGATTATTACCCGATTAAGGCGGAAAGAGCAATACTTTTTTTGAAAGCGGTCCATTTTGTGAAAGGGGGAGGAAGCATTCCTGCCGGGAGGAAGACGCTGATTTTTCTTCCTATGCGGTGTATTTTTGCTAATTTGGGAAGAACATTTCACAAGTATGATGAACAGACATTTTATTTTTGCGTTGTGCGCCGTTTTGGGATTCAGCGTTTCCGGCGTTTCCATGGCCCAGAGCACTCCCGCGGACAAGGAAGCCGCCGCCAAGGCCGCCAAGGCGGCGAAGGTGAAATTCCGCTGGGGCAAGAGCCTGAAGAGCGCCCAGAAGCAGGCGGAGGAAACCGGCCTTCCCATCGTCCTTCTTTTCACGGGAACGTCCTGGTGCGGCTACTGCATTAAGCTGGAGAAGGAAATCCTTTCCAAGAAGGAATTCAAGCAGGGCATGGACGGCGTGGCTATCGGCGTCAAGTTCGAGTTCGGCAGTTCGGATTTCAGCAAGTCCAAGGAAGCCAAGACGTATAGAATCACCGGCGTTCCGGCCATGGTCGTGGTGGACGCGGAGGGCAAGGAACTGGGCCGCACGGGTTATATTCCCGGCCAGACTCCTGTCCAGTACGTTGAATTTTTCAAGAAGTACGCGCCCAAGACTGCGGAGGCCAAGTAACGTATTTGTTCCGGATCGGAACGTTTTCAGCGGGAGCGGCGGCAGAACAACCGTCGCTCCTGCCGTGTTTTGGGAAGAAAGATGAGAAATTTCCCCTACACTGTTTTTGATGGCTCAAGTTCAAAAGAAGCTCCATGAAATTATGACAAACGCATATTGAATGAAGGATTTGCCCATCCGGTCCTACCTGCATGCCTGAATTTACAAACGCATTTAGCGGATTGAAGGAAGGCCGGATGCTTACCCATGACGAATTGGTAAGGGCCATCCGGTTCATGATTGCTGCGGAATATGAATCTATTCAGATTTATACCCAGCTTGCCGCATCCATTGACCACAAATTGGCCCAGGAAGTTCTTTGGGATATTTCCAATGAAGAAAAGGAACACGCGGGCGAATTCCTCCGCCTTCTTCAAGTGCTGGCCCCGGACGAACAGGGCTTCTACGATGAAGGGATGGGTGAAACCAATGAAAAGATCGACAAATTGAAGGCGTCCTGCCCGGACGGCAAATGCAGTTCCCAAGCCGCCCATTAAAGGGCTTTCCAGCCGCCACTGCAAGACGCCCGGTTTTTTTCACGAAGAATCCGGGCGTTTTCTCATGCCGCGCATGTGTCCCGGCTCGCCTCTTTCATTTCATGCCGACAGTGGGGAAAGTCCCGCAGCGGGAAAATTGAGGAGGGAAAAACTGCCGTTTCCTCCTATGGAAAAAAGCCGGAATGCGATGCTGGATCCCTTAGACCGTTTTCAATGGAAAAAGTTCAAAGAATGTCGCGAAAAATATATGACAAAAACATTTTGAATACATTAGTGGTGATTTGAGTCATACCTGCATGCCTGAATTTACAAATGCATTTAGTGGACAAAAAGAAGACCGGATGCTTACCCATGACGAATTGGTAAGGGCCATCCGGTTCATGATTGCTGCGGAATATGAGGCCATCCAGCTTTATACCCAGCTTGCGGAATCCATCGATAACAAGCTTGCGCAGGAAGTCCTTTTGGACATTTCCAATGAAGAAAAGGAACACGCGGGCGAATTCCTCCGCCTCCTTCAAGTGCTGGCCCCGGATGAACAGGGCTTCTACGATGAAGGGATGGGTGAAACCAATGAAAAAATTGACAAATTGAAGGCGTCCTGCCCGGACGGCAAATGCAGTTCCCAGGCCGCTCATTGACGGAATCTTCCGTCTGATTAAAATGCCCGGTTTCCCTCCATGGGTGACCGGGCATTTTAATGATGCCGGGCTTTTGCTTCCAGCTCGGCCCCGTGGCGGGCGCAGAAGGCAATGCAGCGTTCACAGGGGCGGGAGGCGTAATAGGCGGCGGTTCTTTCTCCCGGGCGCGCCGTCTCCGCAGCCAGGCGTTCCGGAGACAATCCCAGCAGTTCCCTGCAGTAAAGCGTGCCGAATTCCTGCTTGAAGGAGGCGGCCAGTGATTGGACCAGGGAAAAGATTTTTTCCTTTTCTCCGGTTTCCGGAGAGCTGTTTCCATACAGGCTCCCCGCCAGCATGCTCAGTCCGCAAAAAGCGCCGCATACTTCCCGCATGCGTCCGATGCCCGCTCCCAGGGGGGAGGAGAGCTTCAGGGCCGTTTCCTCCGTCAGGCCGCAGACGTCTGCAAAAGCCGCAAAGACGGACTGGGAACAGTTGTATCCCTGGTGGAAGTAATCCAGCGCCCGGACTGCCCGGTCTTCCTTGGAACCGTTCATGGGAAAAAGGTTTTCTTTTACTGCTCCTTTTCAGCGGGAGCGTCCGCTGCGGCGTCTTCCGGTTTTTTGCGGTCCGTCAGGCGCAGCATGAGGATGTAGCAAACGGCCAGCACCAGCACGGCCAGAATAAGGGGAAGGCTTTCGCTCTTGACGGTGGAAATCAGCTCCTCCGGGGACTTGAGCAGTTCCGGATGCCGTTCCCCGATGCGGTGGCCGTACCAGGCGAGCACCGTGCACCAGACAAACGCGCCGAGCACGGTGACCAGGGAAAAGACGCCGAAGCCCATGCGGACAATGCCCGCGGGAATGGAGATCAGGTGCCGGATGACGGGCAGAAGGCGGGCGAAGAAAACGCCGGACACCTCATACCGCTGGAGGAAGACTTCCGCCTTCTCCACCTTGTTGGGCGGCATGAAAAAGAATTTGCCCCAGCGCATGATGACCGGGCGCCCCACAATACGGGCTACGGCGTAGGTAATGGCGGATCCCAGCCAGGAACCGAACGTTCCGGCAACCACCACCCCCCAGAAGCTCATGGATGCTCCATCCTGGGCGGACAGAATGGCCGCAGGCGGGATGACTACCTCACTGGGGACGGGGAAAATGGAGCTTTCCATGGCCATCAGGACGATGACGCCCGCATATCCCCAGTCCTGCACCCAGGACATCCAAAGTGAGATCAACTCATGCATAACGGCGCGTATCTTGCATTAAAATCCTTGAAAGAAAAGTCTTTTATTGCACCTTGGAAAAGGGGCTGGTAAGGTTGGAAGGCATACGGCGCGCGCCGTTGCAGAGAGTGATGAAGCTTTATATGATAGCAGGCGAGAAGAGCGGGGACATTCACGGAGCCCTGCTGTTGAAGAATCTGCTGCGCCTGATGCCCGGCATGGAGGTCAGGGGGCTGGGCGGCCACGGCATGCATGCGTTATGCTCCGGCGTGGAGGATTGGGCGGATGAAGCCGCCGTCATCGGCGTGGTGGAGGTGCTCAAGAAGTACGGGTGGTTCCGGAAGCGTTTTCTCTCCATTCTGGAGCGGATACGGCAGGACCAGCCGGACTGCCTCATTCTGATCGACTACCCGGGATTCAACCTGCGTCTGGCGGAAAAGGTGCGCAAGTTCTGCCCGCATACCAAAATCGTTTATTTTATCTCCCCGCAGGTATGGGCATGGCACCGCGGCCGCATTCCCAAGATGGTGCGCATGCTGGACCTGATGATGTGCATCTTCCCCTTTGAGGCTCCCTTGTTCCAGGAAGCCGGGCTGAAAACGGAGTTCGTAGGGCACCCCCTGGTGGACGAGATTGCTTCCATCCGGAAGGATGACGTCCGGGAGGCGTCCCTGGTCGGTCTCTTTCCCGGCAGCCGGAACCGTGAGATTGACAGGCATTTCCCGGTGTTTATAGAGGTGGTCCACCGCCTTTCCGGGGAACGGCCGGAGCTGTCTTTTGAAACCGCAGCTTCCACGGAGGCGCTTGCAGAAAGAATGCGCGGCATGGCGCAGAAGGCCGGCATGCCGCCGGAGCTGTTCCACATTACGGTGGGGGGCTATCATGAACTGATGGACCGCGCCGCCGTGGGCGTGGTGGCTTCCGGCACCGCCACGATGGAGGCCGCCTTGCACCGGCTTCCGTACATGCTGGTGTACAAGGTTCCCCTGCTGACGTACTGGATGGCGCGCATGCTTATTAAAATACGCTTCATCGGCATGGTGAACATTCTGGCGCGGAAATCCGTAGTCAAGGAGCTGATCCAGTTTGATTTTACGCCGGACCAGGTGATTGAGGAAATAGAACGCCTGCTGGTTCCGGAAAACAGGGATGCCCTGCTGGCGGAAATGAAGCAGGCCTCCGACAAGCTGGGGCAGGGCGGAGCGGCGGAACATGCGGCCCAGGCCGTCTGCCGTCTGCTGAAGGAGTAATGGCTCCGGTTTCGTCACGGTTTGAGCCGGGAAGAATTGCGCCGGCCGTTTTATTGATGGAAACGGGTTCGCAACCGGAATGGGGAAAATACATCCGTGGCCGTTGTCTGGTGAAATGCCGGTTCCGTTTTTCCATTCTGTCTCCCGGTCCGGACCAGGGGATTTGTTGCCGTGAATTCCCGGTGAACGTTCCTTTTGGAATCGGAAGTAGTTTTTCAGGCAGAGAAATCCTTCTGTGGAATGTTCCTGCTCGTTCTGCCGGGCGCAGCATTTAAAGCTATTTCCGGGCCGGAGAGGCCCCTTGAAAGGAATAAAAGAAAAGCGCCGGGCGAACCCGGCGCTTCTGTTGTGTTTTACGTTGGCAGCAAGTGTGTCACAACCGGGACTCAAACCACTCCCTGGTCGATCATGGAATCCGCCACCTTCACGAAGCCGGCAATGTTGGCGCCGGTGACGTAGTTGGTGAAGGATTTGTCGGAAGAGTATTCCTGGGCGTGGGCCAGGGCGTTCGCGTGGATGTTGGCCATGATGCTCTTCAGCTTGTGGTCCACTTCCTCCCGCGTCCAGGAGAGGCGCTGGCTGTTCTGGGACATTTCCAGACCGGAGGTGGCCACGCCGCCGGCGTTGGCCGCCTTGGCCGGGCCGTACAGGATTTTGGCGGCCAGGTAGGTTTCAATGCCTTCCAGGTCCGTGGGCATGTTGGCGCCTTCCGCTACCAGAGTACAGCCGTTCTTGATGAGGGTGCGGGCGTCTTCTCCGTTGATTTCGTTCTGCGTGGCGGAGGGGAAGGCGCAGTCGCACGGGACGCTCCAGGGACGCTGGCCTTCAAAGTACTGCGCCTTCGGGAACTGCTTCACGTATTCCGCAATGCGGCCGCGGCGATTGTTCTTGAGTTCCATGACCCAGGCCAGTTTTTCCGGGGAAATGCCGTCCGGATCGTAAATGTAGCCGTTGGAGTCGGACATCGTGACGGGCTTCGCGCCCAGTTCGTTGAGTTTTTCCACCGTGTACTGGGCCACGTTGCCGGAGCCGGACACCAGGCAAACCTTGCCCTGCAAATCGTCGTTGCGGGTGGCGAGCATGTTCTGGGCGAAGTACACGCAGCCGTAGCCGGTGGCTTCCGGACGGATGAGGGAACCGCCCCAGTTCAGGCTCTTGCCGGTGAGAACGCCGGTGAATTCATTGCGGATTCTCTTGTACTGGCCGAAGAGGTAGCCGATCTCGCGGCCGCCCACGCCGATGTCCCCGGCGGGAACGTCCGTATCCGCGCCGATGTGGCGCTGGAGTTCCGTCATGAAGCTCTGGCAGAAGCGCATCACTTCATTATCGCTCTTGCCCTTGGGGTCGAAGTCGGAGCCTCCCTTGCCGCCGCCCATGGGCAGGGTGGTGAGGGAGTTTTTGAAAACCTGTTCAAAGCCCAGGAACTTCAGAATGCCGAGGTTCACGCTGGGGTGGAAGCGGAGGCCGCCCTTGTACGGCCCGATGGCGCTGTTGAATTCCACACGGTACCCGCGGTTCACCTGAACCTTGCCCTGGTCGTCGATCCACGGCACGCGGAACAGGATGGTTCTTTCCGGTTCCACGATCCGTTCCAGAATCGCGTGGGCTTCATACTTGGAATTCGCGGCCAGAACCGGCTCAATCGTGTTGAGCACTTCCTGAACGGCCTGGATGAATTCTTTTTCGTGGCTGTTCCTGGTTTTCACCAAGTCGAGCACGCGCTGGGAATATGTCTGTGCCATCTTCTCTGTTGTTGTATTTGGGTTGACGCTTCACGCGCGGTTTTTCGCACGCGCTTTTCGTTTATCATTCCGCGGCGCGGACTGGCAATCATTTTTTTCCCCGGAAAGTGTAAAGGGTCAGCAGGAAAATAGAAAATATCTTTTCATGTTGTAATTTGTAAACTGACCCCTATGGACGATGGATATTCGTTCATACGGCATATTCCGGGGGGTGGAAACCGGAGGACATACCTGGTAATCCGGCTTCTTTTTCCCCGGAGGCGGATTTTGAATCCGGTGTCAATAAGGAATGAATGAAAAAGAAAAAGTTATCAGGAAACGCCGCTGTGCCATAGGCGGAATTCGCCTGTGATGAATGGACGGGACATTTTTTATAAACAGGCGGTTTTCTGCGTCTTGCGTGATTGTCCGGATTCAAAATCCTTAAACTGGCCTCCATTGTCAGAATAGTCAAAAACCATGAAGAAAACATTATTCCTGCTTATTTCCGGAGGGGCTTTTTCCATCGCCCAGGCGGCTTCCGTTTTTGTGGACGTGTACAGGGATGGCCCAGGCAGAGACGGCATGAACCAGTACACTTCCAATGCTGCGGCTGTTCTCCCCTTGGCGGACGCTTCCGGAAGCGATACTCCCTACACGCTTAAAATCGTTAAAAGCGCCGGGAATTTCTTTAACACGGAGCTTTCCGCCGTAACTCCCGGGGAGGGTGACCCTGCCTATTACGCCTATTACCAGAACAAGGCGGCGATGACGGATCTGGTCAATACCCTCGGTTCTTTTGATTACGGTGCGCTGTCCTCCTACATGGCTCCCGGCGCCGGAGGCTCCACCACATCCTCCATTCAATTGGGGGGGCTGACGGTGGGAGACACGGTGACATTTTACATGTTCATTTCCAGTATCGTGGCCGCTCCGGGGGCCACTACCGTGACCGGGGGAACCGGCACCTTTGAATACGCGGCAACGGACGGGACCGGTTTTTCGTCCACGCCTTCCTTCGCCAACGGCAAGCTGACCCTGGTCAAATGGACAGGGGAGGCGACGGCGGATACTCTTGATTTCCGTATCGGAGGGCAGAAAGCCGGGGTTGCGGCCATGGCGTTTTCAGTTGTTCCGGAACCGGCTTCGGCATCCATGGGATTGCTTGGGCTGGCCGCTATGCTGGTGCGCCGGCGCAGGGCATAACATCGTTCGCTCCGGCGTTCTTTATCCTGTCACGGGGTGATGTCCGGAGGGACGGCATGGTTCCCTCCCTCCGGATTTTTCCATGTGACGGGCCGGGAGAAGCTTCTTTTGGACGCTCCCGCAGGGAAAAATCAGGCGGTCAGGCGTTCGATCCATGCCCGCGTCTTCAAGTCCGTTTCCGCCATCTTCTTGGCCCGGTGGAGCAGGGTGCCCATGGATTTGGGAATGCCCATGTGCAGGCGGTTGCTGATCCAGGCGTACGGAACCAGCGTGCTTTGCCGGACGGCCAGGGCAATGATGAGCTTGGACGGATGGCTGTAGGGCGTGACGAGCAAGTCCTCCTCCGAGAGCCCGAACGCTTTCAGGCCGTTTTTCACAATGATCTCCGCCTGGTATTCCCCTATTTCCGAGGCGCGCATGCCCGTCGTGACGGGCTTTCTGCGCGCCAGCCGGGGAAGTTCGCCCACCAGCCTGGCGCGAAAGGCGCTGGAGCCGTAGCACCAGCCCCGCTGGACGGTGCCGGGGCCCACATGGCCGGCGGGGAGCAGGGAGCGTTCGTCCATGCGTTCCGCTTCAAAGCGGCCCATCAGGTGGTTAAGGTACTTCTGGCGGCCGTCGTCCGTGTCGTCGCAGCCAAAGCAGACGAGGCCGCGCTCCGGATGAATCCACTTGGGCCTTTTGGCGGGCGCGTCCAGCCATGCGGGCAGGCTGGTCCATTTGCAGCCGGAAAGGAACGTGTGGCGGCGTGCCAGGCCGGACCGCGCCGGATTCAGATGGATATAGTCGATGATGGTGGAAAAATAGTGGGCGTTTTCCGCTTCCACCACCATGGCGTGGTACCTGCCCGCAAACAGGTGGCCCCGCATGCGGTGGCGCGCGTTGAAACGCTGGGTGTAGGCAGTCTGGAGCCATTTCATGCCGTCCACCAGGTTCGCGCGCGCGGTCTGGAAGAGAATGTGGTAGTGGTTGGCCATCAGGGCATAGGCGTACACGGTCCAGCCGCTTCTGCGGGCCGCCTCCTGGAAAGTGCGCAGAAAGGTCTCCCTGTCTTCGTCATCCAGGTAAATGGCGTCTCCGCGGTTGCCCTCGCTCTGCACGTGATAGACCGCTCCAGGGTATTCTATTCTCAGGGTACGGCTCATGCCGGAAGCGTACCGGATGAGGTCAAAAATGCAAGTTTGTTGTTATTTTTAACCTGACCCCTATTGCGAAAAAAGAGGGTGGAAAAAATGCGTTTTTAAGCGGGTCCGTGTTTCCGGAAAGGGGGAGCCCGCCTCCGGTGAACGCCGGACAGGATGCTGCCGGGAAAGACCGGGAAGCCCTTTGCCCGGATGGCAGCGGCGCAGCCATGCCGGCGTTTCCCCGTCTTTTTTCATGAAAGGTCTGCGGAGGAATGAGGCGCCGGAGAAGGCCGCGGTGTTTTATTCCCTGAATTCCGTCGGGAGCGCCGCATGCCAATGCGGCGACGGAAAAGAAAAAGGGAGCCAGCGGACGAAGAGAAAAGAGAAGGCTTCCTTTGAATTAACGGAGAGGGTTGCCTTTGTCCGTGTATTTTTTAAGAGCCCCTGGGGCCTGGTGCGCTTCCCGCGGGTCTTCCCGGAACCAGGGCGCGGCCCGGAAAACGCCTCTCCTATTGCAGCTTTTCCCGCCGCATGATTTCGGAGAGCACCAGGTAAAGGTCCGTCTTGTTGACCACTCCCAGCAGCAGATCGTTGTTCGGGTTCACCAGCGCCAGGGATTCCGAGCAGTGGGGGCGCGAGAAGATGCCCAGAGCTTCCGGAAGGTGCATGTCCGCGGGAAGCGTGGGCATGTCGCTGCGCAGCACGTCCATGGCCAGGACGGCCTGGGCCAGTTCCTTGTTGCGGGCGAAGGCCGCCACATCTTCCGCTACCACGCTGCCCAGGTATTTGCCCGCCGGGGAGGTGACGAAGATGGGCTGCGCCGGGTTCTTGATGAGCATGGAGGCAATCGTGCCGAATTTATCCAGCGGGTGGACCACGGGCGGGTCCTTGCGCGCCACGTCCTGGAGCTGCACCTGGGCCAGGGGCTTGTCAAAGGTGCTTCTGGGTCCGAAGGCCAGGGAATCATGGTACATGGACTGGGCCTTGGTGAGCCTCGCCATGCCGTAGGAGACCAGAACGCCGATGATCAGGGGGAACATCATGTGCCCGGCCATGGTGAATTCCACTACCAGCACCAGGGAGGTGATGGGGGCGTTGGCCGCCGTGGTGAAGAAGGCGGCCATGCCCACCAGGGAATAGGCGATGGCATGGTCCCCCGGAACTCCGAGCTGGGTGAGCGCCGCGCTGAACAGGAAGCCGCAGACGCTCCCGATGGTCAGGCTGGGCGTCAGGGCCCCCCCCACCGTACCCACGCCGAAGACGATGGCGACGGTGAAGATTTTCAGGAATAGCAGGATGCCGGCCCTCGTGGCGTCAAATTCATAATGAATGAGGGAAGTGATGATGTTTTTGCCGTTCCCCACGATTTCCGGGTAAAAGATGGCGATGACGCCCACCAGCATCCCTGCGGCCATCAGGCGCACGGGAAGCCACTGGCGCTTCCCGTTCAGGTACTGGCGCGATTTTTTGAGGATCAGGAGCCAGAAGCTGGCGACCAGGGAGGCCAGCGCGCCCAGCAGAACGCACCAGAGCACATGCTGGTTGCCCGTCAGGGACACTTCCTGCTGGAGCTGGTAGATGGGGGCCGGTTCATGGAACAGGCCCATGGTGAAGTATCCGGCGCAGCTCGCCACCAGCAGGGGGGCGAGAAAGTCAATGGTCAGCGCGCCCAGCACGATTTCACTCACGAACAGGCCGCCGGCCAGGGGCGTATGGAAGGCGGAGGACATGCCGGAGGCGGCGGCGCAGGCAACCACCAGGCGCAGGCGCGGGGCGGAGAGATGGAAGAAGCGGCCCAGGGCGGACCCCACCACGGCGGCGGCCTGCACCAGCGGGCCTTCACGGCCGATGGAGGCGCCGGAACCTACGGAGAAAACGGCGGACAGGGAGCGCAGCAGGCTGGGCTTGGGCGGCACATAGCCGTTGCCCAGCGCCACGGCTTCCATGTATTCCGTGGCCTTGGCCGGGACAAAGCGGTGGGTGAAGAGAAGGGTGAGGCCGGCCAGCAGGCCGCCCGCCGCCGGAACGAAGATGCACCAGGCCCAGTCCTGGCTGGCCATTTCCTGAAAGACCTGGATTTGCTTGTAGCTGGTGCGTCCCGTCAGGACGTCCTGCACCAGTTCCACCCCCATTTCAAAAACAAGGGCCGTCAGGGCGCCCAGCGCGCCGACGACGACTGCCCAGATGAAGATGACTTGCTTGTCACCCAGCTTGACCTTTTCACGCAGGCTCAGCGCCATGCGCAGCCATGACCATGAAATGCGCGTCTTCGCCGCAGGCTGGTTCTTCTTGTCCGTCATTGCAGGGCGTGTTGAAGGGACGCCAGCAGGCTGGCTTCGTCTCCCGTCCATTCCCCGTTGGGGCCCAGGGGAGCGTTTTTATGCCACCGCAGCAGCTTCTGCATGGTGGTCAGGTAGCCGGTCACCATGGCGGTGGGAACGCCCAGCATCACGATGAGGTGGGCATTGCGTGCGTCATCCGGCCAGAGGACGCCTTCCGGACTGATGCCTACGGTGACTTGCATGGAGTCCAGCGCGCTGGTGCGCCCGTGGGGGACGGCCAGGCCGTGGTCCAGATAGGTGGTTTGCGTTTCCTCGCGCAGAAGGACCGCATTCTTGATGTGCCTTAGCTGACGTTCGTCAAGGACTTCCGCCATGGAATCCGTCAAGGTTTCCAGAGCCTGTTCCTGAGTGGTTGCGGGCTGGAACGTGCGTACGTGAATTTGAAGATTGTCTGCCACCGGGTCTGCTAAAGGCTTTTGGCTTTTAATTCTATGAAGGGAACCATGATTATCAAGGAAATTCTGGCCTGCGTACGGGGAAGGAGGCTTTCCCTGTGAATTGGGGCGGACAAAAAGGACCCCCGCGCCTTTCCGGCGCGGCTTTTTTGACACAAACGCGGCGGAACGGCCTGTTTTTAGGCTTTCTCTTCCGCGGGAATGAAGCTACCCTGCCGCCATGATGCAGGATTCAGAGGTCATCAAACTCGTCAAGCCCGTGCCTTCCGACCGCCTGGCGACCCAGGTGCTGGTGATGTGGTACAATACGGTGCGCCCCAAGTGGAAGAAACCGCTGGATCTGGCCATCACCGCCTTTTTTGTGCTGATGACGCTGTACTCCTTCTCCCTGCGCCCGCTGCCCATATTCGCGTGGCTGTCCCTGGCCGGGGCGCTGATGGCGATCATCCTGTCCTGGTTCTACGTTCCCTTTCTGGCGAAGGCCGCCCTGGCCGCGAACAAGAAGGTGCCCATGTACCATCAGGAAAAGGATTACGTCTTCCATGAGGATTACATGACTTTCTCCAGCAAGGACGTCGAGCCCATGAATATCCCCTACGACCGCTTCACTACCCTGTGCAAGACGCGCCACGCCCTGCTGTTCCTGTTCGGCAAGAAGCTGGTGCTGTGGCTGCCGCTCAAGCTCATGAGCACGGATCAATTGGAAAGCATCATGCGCCGGTTCCGGAACCACGGCGTGGAAGTCCGGGATATTTCCTGAGGCGGAAAGCCGTTCGGGGCCGTTCCGGAAGGGGCTCAAATTTGCCGTTTCCGCGCCTTTTTTGTTGAGCGCGGGGTCAAAACGGGTAGGGTGTCTCCATGTCACGTTACAATGGAGAACAGGTTCTGGTGGTTCCCCGCGCCACGTTTGAAGAAGCGGGTTATTTCCAGGGACACCGGGAAGGCGGGGATCATTATCTGAATGCGTTCATGAAGCCGGGGGTCTCCTCCTTCATGGACCGGGAGGCGGCGGAAAACGACCCCTCCCACAAGCAGATCATCGCCTATGCCATTTTCTGCCACCAGGGCCGCATCCTGCATTACACGCGCGGCGGCTCCGGCGGTGAGGCCCGGCTGCATGACAAGGGCTCCATCGGCATCGGCGGCCATATCAATCCGGTGGACCGCCAGTCCGGCCATGACGATGTTTCCACCTATCTGGCCGGGGTGGAGCGTGAAATCCGCGAGGAACTGGTTATTGACGGGAGCTGCACCCAGCGGGTGCTAGGCGTGATCAATGACGATTCCAATGACGTGGGAGCCGTGCATCTGGGCATCGTCCATCTGTTTGAGCTGGATACAGACCGGGTGCGCGCGAATGAAGCCGCGCTGGCCAATCTCCGTTTCGTGGCCCCGGAGGAACTGTCCGGGGAGATGTTTGAGAAGCTGGAAACCTGGTCCCAGCTTGCGCTGGAGCTGTTTAAAAACAGGGGAGCCTGAAGCCTTGCGCTTCCATGAAGCGCCCGGCGGGCGTAGCAATGCGCCTCCTCTTTCGTTTCCTTCCATGGGAAGCCCCCGCGGCATACGCCTGCGGGGGCTTCTTTCGTCCATCAGGGCCTGAAGAAAACAAAGGGCCGTTAATGGAAGATTTTTCTGCGCCTGCGCCACAGCAGGGCGGCCAGTCCGGCCAGACCCAGGGAAGCGCTCCCCGGCTCCGGCGCCTGGGCGAAGACCATGGCGGAATTGGCCTGGAGGTCCGTGGACATGGCCGCATCGTACAGGACGCCGTTGTTCAGGAATTTGATGTTGTCCAGACTGGCGGGAATCTCCGTCAGGGAAAGCGTGTAGTGGCTGGTGCCCGTAATGTCCACGATGACCTTGTCCGCGGTAAGTCCCTGAAGAGTCAGGGAGGCGTGTTCCCCAAGAATGAGCGTGGTCATGTCTGAAACTCCGTTCAGGACGAGTCCGCTTCCGGCTTCAATGGTCACGGTGAGCGCTCCTCCCAGGGAATCCAGCGTGGTGCGGGTCTGGTTGACGGCGGAAACATGGGTGAAGTCGCTCAGGGAAGCCTGGAAATGCTCCACGGTCACATGGTCCAGCACCAGGCTTCTGCCGCCACTCACATTCGTGCCGCCGCTGATGGTTCCGGCATACTTGTCAAAACCGTAGGCCGCCGTCCCGGAGGAAAGATCCTGGATGCGCACGATGGAGCTGCCGTTGACGGCGCCGCCGGAACCGCCCCCGGAGATGCTGCTCCAGGACTTCCCGTTGTGAAGCGTGGCGGAGTTTCCGGCCACGGTGACGGACGTATTTCCCTGAACGGTGCCGCCGGAGCCTCCCGCATACACATCTCCCTTGATGGTGCCCCCTGTAACGCGTACCGCGCTTCCCTCCCGGATGGAGCCTCCCTTGCCTGCGCCGTAAACGGAGCCGGCGATGACTCCGCCCGTGACGGTGGCGTTGGAACCGCCGGAAATGCAGCCTGTCAGGCCTCCCCCCATCACGTCTCCGTTAATGGAGCCTCCGTTGACGTAAACGTGCGTGGCTCCCCCGATGGTGGTTGTGCCGTTGTTGGCATTCGCGTAAATGCCGCCCATGATTTGGCTGGAGAAGGAGCCGGAGTTAATCACGATGTTCACGTTCCCCTTGATATCCGTAGCATAGGATCCGACCACGGAGGAGGCGTTATTGCTGGTGAAGGTGCCGAAGGAGGCGTTTTCCGCGGAGAATTCCAGATAAACGTTTCCGGTCACGCCGGAGGCGTTCACGGCGCCGAAGACGGTGCTTCCGCCCGTGGCGGCGTCCGTAAAGCGCAGGGCGGCATTCCCGTTCAGCGTTCCGGAATTTCCATGGGCCCCGTACCAGGCGGAGGCCTGCCCTTCCTTGGCGATGGTCAGCCAGACGTCCCCCGTATAATTGCCGGTGCTGGCATACACATGCGTGGCGTTTCCGGAAGTGATGGTGACGTTCACGGAGTTTCCCTGCCTCCCGGAGGAGGCGTCCGCCTGGGCGCGGGCATCGAAGACGCCGGAGCAATTCTGGTTGGCGGCGGAATGCGTGAAGCCAGTTTCCGGCCACGCGATGTTGCCCTCCGGAGTGCCTGACGAGCCCCCGGAGTCCGCTCCGGCGGAAATAAAGGAGTCCCCTTCATTGACCAGCCCGGAAGTGGGTGGGGCATACGATCCTGTGCCGTCCATGGACAGGTCTTTCAGGATGGCGTTTCCGCTGCCGTCATACTGGATGATGACGCCGTTGCAGCCGGAACCGGAGGTGACGGAAAGCGCTTCCCCGATCAGCATGTCCCCCAGCCAGACGTAATAGCCGCCTTTCAGCCCTTCCTGCTCATTGCCCGTGACGTAGGCCATGCGCAGGTTTTCCGTATTGGCGGACATGTCCAGGGAATACAGGATGGTATCCCCCCATTTGATATAGGCCTCGTTAATGTTGAGCGTGCCGTAAAAAGAGCCGTTCCCAAGGCTGACGCTGAACTGGTCCGAGAGATTCCAGCCGTTTGCCGCCCCGTCTCCCAGGACCAGGTTGAAATCAAAGGTAAAGCCGTTTTTCAGGGCCGTTCCCTCCGTCCATGTCCGGGAAATGGAACTTGTCCCCGCCTGTCCCAGGCTGATTCCTTCCGCGTTCACGCCAATGTTGGATACGGAAAAGCCCGCATCCGCCAGGTTCTGCACTCCGGTCCATGCGGGCGCTCCTGCGCCCTGGTGGAAGTTGACGGCCATTTCCCCGGCGTCCCGGCGCAGTTGTCCGGCAGAGCGGCCCGCATAGCCCATGGCTTTGGCGATGTTGCCAGCCATGAGCAGGTCTCCCTGGGCGTTGGGGTGGAGTCCGTCCGCCGCGGGATTGTTGAACATGGACCGCACCCCGTAAAACGGCTTGGAGGAAGCCACGTCAATGATCCCTCTGTTGACGTCGATGACCGTGACGCCCTGCCTGGACTGCCCCCAGGAATTCAGGGAGGCGTTATAGGTTTCCACCGCCTGGTGGGTGGCGTCCGAATTGCCGTTGGAATGCTGGGTCCAGCAGGGAATGGTGAGAACGATGACGTTCGCGCTGCCGTTGGCGGCGTGCATGGTGTCTACGATGGCGTCCATGTCCGCCAGAAGATCCCGGGTGACTGAATCAAGACGGCTGTCCAGGGTGGAATTGTCGCCGTCGGAGAGAAGGTCGTTGGTGCCGATCATCACGAAAAAGGTATCCGGCGTGTCCGTTCCCGTGAAGGTCGGGCCCTGGTAGGCTGCTCCGTTTGCTTTGGCATCGGAAAGCCCCAGCCAGTTGGAGATGTTGGAGCCGTCAAACCTGCTTCCGGTTTTCCTGCCGGATATTTCCCAGGCCCTTGCGCTTGCCTGGGAGGAATGTTCGTTGTTGAAAACCTGGCCGCCGTAGGAGGTTCCCGCGGTGACGCCTCCGGAATAGTTGCCGGTTTTCACGCCTTCCGCATGGTAGGAAATGCCGTTGTCCGCAAATATTTTATGGAGGGCCCAGCGGTAAGTGCCGCTGTTCATGCCGTGGGTGATGGAATCGCCTACGTACATGACGTTGCCCAGGTCCGTGCCCGCAGGGGCGGCGATGGCGGAGGGGAAAACCGCCAGCAGGGCGGCCAGGAGGGAGAGAGGGAGCCTGGTTTTCATCAAGGGGAGCAGGGGAATGAAACGGATGTTTGAAAAAAGTGAATAAAACGGCCATCCCTAAATGGACAGGGATGGCCGTGGCTGGAAAAGGCTAGGCTCTCCGGCGGCGTACCAGCAGCATGCCCAGGCCCAGCAGGCCGAGGGAGGCCGCGGCCGGCTCCGGAACGGCGCTCAAGGCGTATTCTTTCATCTGGTCTTCTGTCAGTGCTCCCAGGTACAGGTCAAAATTGTTCAGGGTATATTCCCCGGTGACGCCGTCCGGAGGAGTCCAGGTGTTTCCGGAACCGTCCTTGGCGGAAAAATTGAGCTGGTTCATGGTGACGCTGCCGAATTTGACCCCGGAGCCGTTCAGGGAGGCCAGAGTGGTCAGGGTGGACGTATCGTCCCCCAGCATGGCGGAAATAGTGACATTCCCGTCATTGTATGTGTAAAACAGGGTAAGGGCCTGTCCTGCGGAATAGCCGGAAAGCGTTTGCGTTTTCCAGGGGGAGGTGCCTGCCGTGCCTCCGTTGTAGTTAAAGCCGCCTGCGCATAGAGTGAGGTCTCCCGACTCCGTCAGCCGGTAACCCATCCCCTCCAGGTTCTTGTAATTGGAGGTGGTATTATAGGTAAACAGCAGGCCTACATCCGTCCCCGAGGTGGTGCCCAGGTCGGAAATGGTCAGGGCCATGGTCCATGGAGTGGCTCCGGAGCCGGTATGCACGGGCACGGAGGGAGAGGAAACATTCAGGGTGTCTCCGTTGCTTCCGTCATAAATGGTGTAACCCTTTGAATAAGAGGAATCCATTCCATTGATGGAAGCGGCGAAGGATAGACTGCCTCCCAGAACGGCGGCCAGGAGGGTCAGGTATGTGGTCTTCATATTGATTGCTGTACGGATTGGAGAAATGTTCCCGCGCAAGAGAACGTCCGTTTTTTATCGAATTCCTAATCCGCTTGTGGACCCATCCAATGCAAGCATGGATAAAGGCTAGAGAATCATGGGAAAAGGAATTGTCCTGAAAAGACCAGATCTTTTAAATTATGATGAATATCAATATTTTATGATAAACAATACATTTACCGTTAATATTTTTAATTGTTGACGGATTAGGAATCCGCCCAGGCGCTTGAAATCAGCTGTAAGAGCAGGAGCAGTATGGAGTTGCCCGTAATTATGGAATAGAAAAATCGTGGATAATTAATTCCTGAAAAACACGATGCAATTCTTTTACGCTATCTTGATTGTAAATGAATTGGTTCCAAATCAATTCCAAAACTGCTTCCGTCCCCCGCGGAACCCGAGCCGGGGAAAGGGAAAAAGGAGGTGGGCAGGAGATGCGATGCCCGGCAATCCGTGAAGCGGCGCAAGCAGTGGATAATCCATTGACCGTCCCGCTCCGGACTCATCAATCTCTTCTGCCGGAAGCGGGAAGACCGCGGATGCCCGGCCTGCCAGGGACTGGGAAGGCGGCGCGCCTGTTTTCCGCTCCGCCGGAGAGCAAATTCCCCGGCAAGCTTGTACTTGCCGGGGAATGAAAAAAACAGTCAAGGAAACTCCCGATTTTAAGGGAGGAGCGTTTTTTATCGCTTGGGCGGGCCATCCATGATAGCCTTGTGGCTCATGTTCCAGCCGCCGCCCAGGGCCGTGTACAGGGAAACCAGCGTGCTGGCGTGCTGATAGTAGTACTGGGAAAGCTGAATCTGCGCAGGGTACAGGTTCTGCTGGGCGTACAGCACTTCAATGTAGTTGGAAAGGCCCGTGCGGTAGCGCTCAAAGGAGAGCTTCACCGCTGTTTGGTAGGCTTCCACGGCCTCTGACTGGATGGAGGTGATATTGCGCAGCTTGGCCCGCTGGATGAGCGTGCTGGAGACTTCCGCCAGGGCGTTCAGCACCGTCTGTTCATAGTCGTTGCTGGCTGCCAGGAATTCGGCCTTGGCTGCCTTTTCGGAAGCCGTCAGCTTGCCCGCCTGGAAGAGGGGGCCGGTCAGGTTGGTTCCAAAGCCCCAGCCGCCGCGGCGGCCCTGCACGTGGCGCAGGTCCGCGGAGGCTAGGCCGCCGGCCGCCGTCAGGGAAATGGTCGGGAAATAGTTGGCAATGGCTACGCCCACTTCCGCGTTGGCCGCGCGCAACTGGTATTCGCTCTGGCGGACGTCGGGCCTTCTGGAAAGGATGTAGGCCGGAATGCCGGCGGGAACCTTCACGTTGTAGGCGATGTCACGGGTGCTGCCGGAACGGCGGATGCGGCCGGGAGCGCGTCCGGCCAGGACGGAGACCGCGTTTTCCAGATTGGCGATCTGCACCTGGATGGCGGGAATCTGTGCCTGGGAGGAAGCCAGGGCGGCCTTGGCGGAGGCTACCTGGAGCCTGTCGCCCACCTGGCCTTCAAGCTGTTCGTCGAACAGGCGGAGGCTTTCGGAATAGGATTCCACGGATTTCTGCACAATGGCAAGCTGTTCGTCCAGCTGGAGGAGCTGGAGGTAGGAGTCGGCCACCTGGCGGAGCAGGGAGAGCATGAGCGCGCGCTGGCCTTCTTCGGAAGCGAGGTAGTCTGCGCGGGCCGCTTCCGTCATCCGGCGCGTCTTGCCCCAGATGTCCAGCTCCCAGGAGATGCCGGCGTCAATGGATCCGGGCGTCAAGGTATTGCCAACGGCGGAGGTTTGGACCACGTTGCCGCTGGTGTAGTTGGAGCCCTTGCTGAGGGAGCCGGAATAATCCGCCCACGGGAAGAGCGGGGCTTCCGTGATGGTGATGTACTGGCGGGCCTTTTCCACGCGCGCCATGGTGGCCTTCAGGTCACGGTTGTTTTGGTAGGTATCCGTCAGGAGGTCCTGGAGATCCTTGTTCTTGAAAACTTTCCACCAGGGCAGGTCCGCAATGGACTCCGTGGCCGCGGAGGCTCCTCTGAACGCCGTGGGCATGGGCATGTCCACCGGCTTGAAGTCGGGACCCATCATGCAGGAGGAAGCCGTGATGGCCGTGCCCAGCAGGATGGCGCGTGTGATGTATTGGTTCGGTCGCATAATGGCGTTTTGTCTGTTTTTAAATGGTTTCAAGGGCGGTTTTTACCCTTTCAGTGATTCATGGGCTTCATGGAAGAGGTGCTTCCGGGCGATGATTTCATCCGGATCCTCCGTTTCCACCGTCTTCCGGGCGATGCGGACACGGAAAAGCTTCATGATGAAGTAGAAGGAGCACGGGATCAGGAAGACGCCCACTACCGTCGCCATCGTCATCCCGGCAATCACCACAATACCGATGATGTTGCGGGAGTAGGCGCCGGAACCGGAGGCCAGGGCCAGCGGAACGCAGCCCAGGATGAAGGCGAAGGAGGTCATCAGGATGGGGCGCAGACGGATTCTGGCCGCGGAGAGCGTGGCTTCCATCAGCGTCTTGCCGCGTTCCATTTCAATGACGGCGAATTCCACGATCAGGATGGCGTTCTTGGCCGCCAGGCCGATGAGCATCACCAGGCCGATCTGCGCGTACAGGTTCAGTTCATACCCGAACCAGTACAGGCCCAGGAAAGCGCCCAGGGCCGCGATGGGCACCGTCATGAAGATGCTGAGCGGCAGGGACCACCGTTCATACAGGGCCGCCAGGATCAGGAAGACGAAGACGGAGGAGAGCAGGAAGATCTGCACGATGCCGATGCCGTTCTGGATCTTTTGTTCCTGATAGCTCATGTCTGCGTAGCTGTAGCCCATGTCCGTGGGCATGCTGGCCTCAAAGGTCTGTTCCAGCGCTTCCATGGCCTGGGAGTTGGAGTAGCCCTGGGCCGGGGTGACCATGAGCTTGGAGGAGTTGTACAGGTTCTGGCGCAGCAGGAATTCCGGACCCTTGATGTCCGTGATCTTCACGAGAGTGGAGAGGGGGACGGAACTGCCCGAGTCATTCTTCACATAGAAGTTCTTGAGCATGTCCGTTCCGGTGCGGTCGCTGCCCTGCGCCTGGATGTACACCTGCCATTGCTGGCCGTACAGGGTGATGTAGTTGATGAACAGGGAGCCCATGTAGGCCTGGAGCAGGCTGTTGGCCTCACTGATGCTGACGCCCAGCGTGGCGCACTTTTCTTCATCCAGCCGCACGTCCTTCTGCTCCACGGCAAAGGACATCACGCTGCGCACGCCGCCGTTCTTCTGCGGGTCGAATATCGGGAGCTTGCTTGCTTCCTTGACAAAGATGTCCGTTTGTTCCGCCAGGTATTCCGTGCCCTTGCCGTCGCGGTCTTCCAGCATGAAGGTGACGCCGTTGGCGGAGCCCACCCCTGCAATGGCCGGGGGCTGGAAGCACATGGGGATGCCTTCCGGAACCTTGGTGCTCAGCAGGGCGTTGAGCTGGGCGGTGACCGCCTTGGCGCTCTGGTCCGGATTGGGGCGTTCCTCCCAGGGCTTCAGCATGACGAAGAAGAAGGCGTTGTTCGTGCTCTGCACCCCGGTCAGCAGGCTGAAGCCGGAAATGGCGATCACGTCCTTCACGTTCGGGTTCTGGCGGATGAGGTCTGAAACCTTGTCCGCGGCGGCCGTCGTCAACTGGAGGGAGCGGGCTTCCGGCATGATCAGGGCGGAGAACAGGTAACCCTGGTCTTCGTCCGGCAGGAAGCCGTTGGGAATCTGCTTGGCTACGGGCAGGATGGCGTACGCGATCAGGGCCAGCAGGGGAATGGAGATGATGAGCTTGCGGGTCAGGAAGTGGCACACCTTGGTGTAGCCGCTGGCCGTAGCGTCATAACCGCGGTTGAAAATGCGGTAGAAGAATTTCAGCGGACCGCCCTTGTTCGGGTCCTTGGGCTTGAGCAGGATGGCGGAGAGGGCCGGGGACAGCGTTAGCGCGTTGAACGCGGAAATCAGCATGGAAATGGCGATGGTCACGGCAAACTGCTGGAACAGCGTGCCCGTAATGCCCGGCAGCAGCAGGGAGGGAAGGAACACCGCCGCCAGCACCAGGGCGATGGCGATGACGGGGCCGGACACTTCCTCCATGGCGGCGAAGGCCGCCTGGCGCGGAGTCAGCCCGCGTTCCATGTGGGATTCAACGGCTTCCACCACCACGATGGCGTCATCCACCACCAGGCCGATGGCCAGCACCATGCCCATCAAACAGATGGTATTCAGGGTGAAGCCCAGGAGCGGGAACAGCGCGAAGGTGGCGATGATGGAGACCGGCACGGCAATGGCCGGAATCAGCGTGGCGCGCCAGCCCTGGAGGAAGACGAACACCACCAGCACCACCAGCAGGAGGGCTTCCACCAGCGTGTGCTCGATTTCCTCAATGGAGGCGCGCACGGCCAGCGTGGTGTCCAGCGTCACGTTGTACTCCATCCCGGCGGGGAAGCTGCGGGCGCGGTCTTCAAAAAGCTTCACCAGGGCGTCCACCGTATTGATGGCGTTGGAGCCGGGGGCGGCATACACGGCGATGGCGCCTGAATCCCTGCCGTTGTATTTACTGGATACGTTGTAGGTCTGGGAACCCAGTTCCACCTTGGCGATGTCTTTCAGGTAAAGGAGCTTGTTCCCGTCCGCACGGATGATGATGTTGCCGAATTCCTCCGCAGTCTGGAGGCGGCCCTTGGTCTGGATGCTGTACGTGAATTCCGTTCCGGGAGGGGCCGGTTCCGCGCCGATCTGGCCGCCGGGAATCACGGTGTTCTGCGCCCGGATGGCGGACTGGACTTCTCCCACGGAGATGTTCTGGGCGGCCATCTTGGTGGTGTCCAGCCAGATGCGCATGGCGTAGCGTCCTGCGCCGAACACCTGCACGTCGCCCACGCCGGGAACGCGCTTCACGGGGTCCACCAGGCTCACGTACGCATAGTTGCTCAGGAAGATGGCGTTCAGGCTGTCATCCGGGGAATACAGGTTGATTACGGCCAGCGGGCTGCCCGTGGACTGGGTGATGGTGATGCCCATCTGGGAGACTTCCGCAGGGATCTGGGCGGTGGCCTGCCCGTAGCGCATGTAGGCCAGCGTCTGGTCCATGTTGGGGTCCGTGCCCACTTCAAAGACGATGCTCAGGGAGCAGATGCCGTTGTTGGCGTTGGTGGAAGTCATGTAGTCCATCCCCACGACGCCGGAAATGGATTGCTCAATGGGGGAGGCCACGGAGTTGGCCACCGTCTCCGCATTGGCGCCCGGATAGGTCGCCTGCATCTTGATGGTGGGCGGGACGATGTTCGGGTACTGCTCAATGGGGAGCCCCATCAGGGACAGTCCGCCGAGCAGGATCATCACGATCGAGATGACGATGGCGATGGTCGGGTGTTTGATGAAGAAGCTGGACATGGTATTAAATCATGAGAGTGCGCGGGAAAGGCGGGGAGGGGAGAGGGGCTTCCCAGGAGAGGGGGGGATTATTTGGCGGCGGGCTGGGCTTCGTCGTGCTTCATGCCTTCGGGCGTCTTGGCCTTTTCAAAGGACTGCGCTCCTACGGAAGGCATGACGGGCTGGGAAACGACAGGCTTGTAGGGCAGGGGCTTCACGGGGGACTGTCCCTGGAGCTTGGCCGCCTGCATGATTCCTTCCACTACGATGGGGCTGTCCTTCGTGAAGGAGGAGTGCGGCATGGGAACGATGTTGATCACCTGCATGCCGTCCACCACGGGCCCGAGGTTCACCACCTGCATGTGGGGAACGTTCTTGTCATCCAGATAAATGATGAATTTGGCGCTCTGGGCGGAGAGGATGGCGCGCGGGGGAACCAGCGTGGCGTTTTCCAAAGTCTTCACCGTGGCGCGGACGCGGACGAACATGCCGGGACGGAGCGTCAGGTTCGGATTGGGAATATGGCCCACGATGTTGATCGTGCCGGTCTGGGCGTCCACGTTTCTGTCAATGGCTACGGGTTCGCCCTGCATGGGGAATTCCGTGCCGTTGGCCAGAATGACGTCAAACTTGAGGTGCTTCTCCTTGGCCAGGTTGCTGTCCATGGAGTTCAGGAAGTCCTGTTCACTCACGGAGAAGTCCACGCGGATGGGGTCAATGGCGGAAATGGTGGTCAGCGGATTGGGGCTGGAGGGCGTCAGCAGGTTGCCGATGGAAGGAGTTGCCAGGCCCGCCAGACCGGAAATGGGGGCCGTGATGGTGGTGAATTTAAGATTGATTTTCGCTTCGTCCACCTGGGCCTTTGCCGTGGCGATGGCGGCTTCCGTTTCCTGGACCTGCTGCAGGGCGTCATCCAGCTGCTTGCGGCTGACGGAGCCGGTCTTTACCAGCGGCGTGTAGCGTTCCACGTCCAGCTTGTACTTCTTCAGCGTGGCTTCATACTGTTCCAGGCGCCCCTGGGCCTGGTCCAGCGTTGCCTGGAACGGGCGGGGATCAATCTGGAAAAGCACTTGGCCTTTCTTCACATAGGCGCCGTCCTTGTAATCCTTGGAAAGAAGGTATCCCGTCACCTGGGAGCGGATTTCAGCATCTTCCGTACCGCGCAGGGTGCCCACCCACTCCTGCCTGATGGGAACGTCCCTGGTTACCAGCTTGGTCACCTGCACTTCGGGAACGAGCGCCGGCATCTGGCCTGCTGAATCCTTTTTCCCTTCACAGGAAGTTAAAATCATCACCGGAGAGCACAGGAGCAGAGTTGTGGCGGCAATCGTCAAAGGCTTGTTGTACATAAATGGATGCGGTTGGTTGCAAGCTGGTGCCGGAAGATGCGGCAGAGCGAGCAAATTTTGCTTCTTTTTCTCATAAAGTCAACGCAAAGATGTGTTCTGATTCTTGTGAAATATCCGTAACCTTTGCATATTGAAGGGATAATTTAATTAAACAAATGTATAATATGTTGACTCCTCCATGCTCCTCTGCGGAGGCGGAACAGCGATCCTCTCCGCGCCTTCGTTCAGGAGGCCAGCCGCCTCTTGCGGAGCATGGCGTCCATGCGTGGTTTTCTGCCCATGAAATCCATGAACTGCTGCATGGGCGGGACTGTATATCCCTTTTCCAGAATGGCCTTACGGAATTTCCGGGCGGTTTCCCTGTCCGGTCCTCCGGCCCGTTCAAAAGCTTCGAAAATGTCCTTGTCCAGAACTTCCGCCCAGCGGTAGGCGAAGTAAAAGGAGGCATAACCCGCCGGGGAGGAAAACAAATGGCGCGCCGTGCGCAGCTTGCCGGTTCGTTTGAAATCCTTGAAATAATCCATGTCTCCGGCTACGGCGGCGTCCACCTCGTCCAGGGGGCCGGCGGCGAACCGTTCCGGGTCCGTGTGCACGGCCAGGTCCATTTTTGCGTACAGGAGCTGCCCGGCCAGGGCGAGGGCGGGAGTATTGCCGCGGGAAGCGTCCAGGGAGCGCAGCATTTCCTCCGGAATGGGGAGCCCCGTTTTTTCATGGCGCGCGAAGCTTTTCAGCACGTCCGGATGCCAGCACCAGTTCTCCATGAACTGGGAGGGAACCTCCACAAAATCCCGCGGCACGCTGGTCCCTGCCAGGGAGGGGATGGAAACCCGGGTAAACATCAGGTGCAGCAAATGGCCGAATTCATGGAACAGAATCCTGGTCTCCTGATGTGAAAGAAGCACCGCAGCTCCTTCTGCGGAGGGGTGAAGGTTCAGGCAGACCATGCCCAGGCGGGGCTTGCCCGGGTTTTCCCGCGTGGCCGGGCTCCCCGTGTCCAGCGCGTTCATCCATGCTCCGGCCCTTTTGCTTTTGCGGGAAAAGAGGTCCAGGTAAAAGGATCCCAGGCGGTTGCCCCTGACGTCCTCAATGGTGAAAAAGCGCACGTCCGGATGCCAGGTCCCCACGGCTCCTGCGCCTTCCCCTGCCGGAACCTCCGCCACGCGGATGCCGTATAACTGCTCCGCCAGGGAAAACAGGCCGTCCAGCACGCGGGGAAGGGGGAAGTAACGGCGCAGTTCCTCCTGGTCCAGCCGGAACTGTTCCTTTGCCTGGAGACTGGTGTAATACGCCACGTCCCAGGGATTCAGACGGGCGTTTTCCTGTCTCGTGAGACGGGCCTTGAGTCGGCGCAGCGCTTCCATTTCACGGAAAAAGGGGGCTTTTACCTTGTCCAGCAGCTCATTCACGAACTTCATGGCGTTTTCCCCGTTTCCCGCCATGCTCTCCCGCAGGGCGTAATCCGGATACGTTCCATACCCGCACAAATGCGCCTTTTCACGGCGCAGGGAAAGAATCTCCCGGATGACGGGTTCCGTATCGCATGCTCCCGTGGCGACGGTCTGGAGATGTTCCCATAAATCCTTCCGGCATTCTTCGCAGTGCGCCTTCTCCATCACCCGGGCGGAAGCCGCGGAATCCAGCGTAAACGTCCAGCCCGGGCCGGAATGGCCTGGGCTGCGTGACTGGAACTCCTCCCGCGCCTGTTGAAGAGCGTTGTTGTCTATCCCTTCCAGAAAGGCGGCGTCCCGCACTGTCCAGGTCCAGGACTTCCGCGCGTCCATGTACAGATTGTTGAAACGCTGTGAGGCGAGAGTCAATTCCCTGTCAATTGCCTCAAGCCGCGCGCGCTTGTCCGGCGGCAGGTCCGCCCCGTTGTCCCGGAAGCTCTGCATGGTCAGCTCCATGTACCGTTTCTGTTCCGGGCCCGGATTGGTCTGCCGCAGGCGTTCCTCAGCGGTTTTCAGGACGTTCCACAGGGCCTGGTCCTTCGTGACGGAGGAAAGGAAGGCGGACACGCGGGGCGCAACCGAATCCATGGCCTTGCGCAGTTCCGCGCTGTCGCACAGGCTTTTCAGGACATAGGCCTTGCGCATGCCTTCCATGAGGAGGTCATTGCTGCATTCCAGGGCGCCGAACGTGTTTTCAAACGTCATTTCCTCCGGTTGGAGACGGCTGATCTCTTCCACGGCGGACCGGGTGAGGCGCATCGCTTCCCGGATGTCCGGTTCCAGCCTGTCCGGGGTCAGGCGGTTCCAGCAAATGGGGCGGCTCTTGTCCAGAAAAGGGTGGGTGGAAGAATCCGCCGGAGAGGGAAGGGCCGCGGAAAGAAAAAGGAGAAGGAGATGGAAAAACTGCCTGGGTAACCGCATAGCGGCTATCCTACCGGAAGCCCTCTCCCCCTTCAAGCCTTGTGCTTTTCGTGTCTGCATCCGGGGAAAAACCGGGCCCCGGTCTTGAACGGAACCACGTTTGCATGTATGAACAAAGGCGATGTCCACCAAAATTTTCCTCTATGATACCACGCTGCGCGATGGAGCGCAGAGTGAAGACGTCAACTTGAGTGCGACGGACAAGGTCCGCATCGCCCGGCAGCTGGATTATCTGGGCATGGACTACATTGAGGGCGGCTGGCCCGGCGCCAACCCGGTGGAGACGGAATTTTTCAAGGCCATGAAGGACGTGGAGCTCAGGAATGCGAAGCTGGCCGCCTTCGGCAGCACGCACCATCCGTCCAGTACGCCGGAGACGGACCCCACGCTGAACGCCCTGGTTTCCAGCGGCGCGCGGGTGGCCGCCATCTTCGGGAAATCCTGCCCCCGCCATGTGGAAGTGGCGCTGGCCATCTCCCGGGAACGCAATCTGGAAATCATCGGCAACTCCATCTCCTTCCTTAAAAAGAATTTGGAAGAAGCTTTTTTTGACGCGGAACACTTTTTTGACGGCTTCAAGCGGGACCCGGAATACGCCCTGGCCGTGCTCCGCGCCGCCCATGAGCACGGCGCGGACTGCCTGGTCCTGTGCGATACCAACGGAGGCACCATGCCGGAGGAAATCGGTTCCATCATCCGGACGGTCAGGGAACGCCTTCCGCATGCCGCCCTGGGCATCCACGCCCACAATGACTGCGAGCTGGCCGTCGCCAACAGCCTGGCCGCCGTGAACAGCGGGGCCGTCCAGGTGCAGGGCACCGTGAACGGCATCGGGGAACGCTGCGGAAACGCCAACTTGTGCTCCGTCATTCCCAACCTTCAGTTGAAGATGGAGGGCTTTTCCTGCCTCAGTGACGCCTCCCTGACGCGCCTCAAATCCACCGCCGCCTTCGTTTCGGAAGTGTCCAACCTGGCCCCCTTCCGGCGGCAGCCCTTTGTGGGGAACGCCGCCTTCGCCCACAAGGGGGGCGTGCATGTGAGCGCCATCATGAAGGACTCCGCCCTGTACGAGCACATTGACCCCTCCCTGGTGGGGAACGCCCAGCGCGTGCTGATGACGGAGCAGGGAGGCAAAAGCAACATCCTTTCCCTGTCCCGTACCCTGGGCTTTGAACTGGAGAAAGGGGACCCGCTTCTGGACGTGCTCTCCGCCGCCGTGAAAAAAAACGCTGCGCTGGGGTATGACTACGTGGCCGCCCCGGCCAGCGCGGAACTGCTCTTCCTGCGGCACATGCCGGACAGCGCGCTGAAGCCGTACTTCAACATCCTGCGCACCGTGGTGCTTACCTCCCGCCATGAAATGGATCCGGACATGATGGTGGAAGCCTCCCTCAAGCTGGACGTCCACGGCAACGTGGAGCACACCGCCGCCGGCGGCTTCGGCCCCGTGCATGCGCTGGACCGCGCCCTGCGCCGCGCCCTGACGCGCTGGTACCCGGAACTGGAACAGATGCACCTGATTGACTACAAGGTGCGCGTGCTCTCCCCCACCCGGACGAACATTCCGGACGCGGCGGAGGAAAACGGCACCGGCTCCAATGTGCGCGTGCTCATTGAATCCTCGGACGGCGTCGCCACCTGGACCACGGTGGGCGTCTCCTACAACATCATTGAGGCCAGCCTGGAAGCCTTGGCGGACGCCGTCACGTACAAGCTCTACAAGACGGAGCAGGCCAGATGGCGCGCGGAATGCTGATGGACAGGCTCCCTGGAAGCTGACTGCCTGACGATCTTATATTCTCTCTGAAGCGCACGGCGGCTTCCGGCAGGGAAAGAAGGCGCGCTCCGGATAAAATTCATTTGAATTTTACTTCATCCGGTGTTGGCATATCTTCCGGCAGGTCAAAAGGAAGGACTACAGGACAGTTGTAATCAAGTATACCGGGCTCCTGCTTCATGGTCAGGGGACGGCTTTCAGGTTTAAAATGAAATACCTGGACAGTACTTGGAAATTCAGTTGCATAACGATGATGTTCTACATCATACATCAATGTCCAGTTAACGGCGGAAAAAATGCCGTACCGTTTATTCGTTCCATGCTGATCCCTTCTGGTGTATTCGCCCAACAATGCGATTCCCTGGACAACCACGCATAAATAAGGGTGGCTTCCCAGGTTTGCGGATTGTTGCCGTCCATTGCGGAAAATGAGTTCCTGACTGAATGGAATGATCAGCACTGGAAACCATCCTTTGGAACCGGGCCATTCCGGGAATGCAGATAAATACCTCCATTCCCGCTGTATGACCGGCAGTTGATTTCTCATGACCGTTCATAAATAATTAAGGCAAAGAGGCTGGTTTAACATCATCCATAATAGATGGGGAGGCATCGTATTGCGGTTGTAGGCCTCTACAAATTCCTCGCCGCAGCTGCGTACAAAACTCAATTCCCAAAGCTGGGAGGTCAAGTTAAAGCTTCGTTCCATTTCACACCATTCCACCAGCCGCCGATAGCTGTAAATGTGGCTGACCTCCTCCCGGTTAATTTCCACCAATACCATCTTGTTGTTTGAAGACGGCATAGAGAGCAAATTGGCGTCGGCATGGATCGGTTGGGCTAGTATCAACCCCAAAAAATGCAACAAATGAACACAACGAAACAATTAGCAAATATCCTTTTCATTTTTCCTTCTTGGAAAATCTTATTATAATGTAAATCAATAAATATGTCCGTTCATTATTGCAATTGAATTTAAAAATCTTCCACTTGATAATGTATTTTATGTAGAGAAACTCTTTCTTTGAAAGGGTTATATTTTTCTTTTTCTGGATTGCATTAATCTTTGTTGAAATCTTGTTTTACGAGAATTTTTTATTACCGTTTTCAAGGATTAAAAAAACGGGAATTGACTAAAAGTTCGACTTTTTATTTTCCAATAGGATTCTGATTTCTTCCGTTTCCTCATCCTGTACCTGTTCTGTCATCCCTCTGTTTTTGCTAAGATCCATGAAATAGTAAATAACTTTTTGTAAATCAGATAGAATCTCATTAAACGCGAACCAGGGATAGGAAGAAGAGAATCGAAATTAAGTAATAATTAATGGAATATATTCCATTAATATTTTATGATTGCATTTGTGTTTACAATAAAAAAGAATCCTATATTTTTCTATTTCGAAAGAATAAGTTTAATGTATGGTTTGATGATTTCTTTTATTGTTTTTTTCCTATCCTCAGAAAGATCAATTGGCATATATTCCGGAATATCGCCCATTGGAGTAATATCAATGGAGTATTCTCCTTCCTTTTTGCTAATAATATTTAATGATAAAGAATAGGAAGGATATACATGGACACCTTTATTTATTAATGGTTTTTTATAAGAAACAGTTGTCAGTAGATTAGCTATACGTTCTTTATCGTTATTTTTTAACTCCAGTTCTCTTTTTCCTTCGTCGTCGGAATAATATAATTTAATGCTGCTACAACATTTAGATATTTTTACTATTTCTTTGTAGGTGTTTTTTTGCATTTCAATTATATCTTTGTCTTCCCCATGAGAAATCGAGGTAATTAAAAATAATATAGATAATACTATAGAATATTTTTTCATAAACTATATTTTTATTTGAGGATAAATCTCATCTACTACTTTTCTTGCAGATGTTTCTCCACCACAGGAAGGAGCTGCAGACCTTGTTGCACCTTTTTTAACACATTCGTCAAAATTAGGAATTGTATTATGCAAAACCTTACATCTACCATCATATTTATATGCTACTATTTCTCTCTTTACCATTTCTCTACATCCTGTCTTGCCAGGCCTTTCGCATTCCTGATATGCATGAATATATTCATGTGTTAAAATTTGCTCTAATGTTGTTTTGTTTTTAATTTTATTGTAATAAATATTTATGATATTTTTTATTGCATAATAAACACCTAAAAATGTAGACTTTTTATTCAGATTGCACATACATATCGTTGAAGGAAATGCACATTTTTTATTACTTTTTATAGCTTTAATTGAAGCTTTTAGATATCCGGAAGGATTATTCAATAAATATTGAACTTCTTTAGTGCATTCTTGGTAGGTTATTTTTCCTAATAAATCAAAATCAATAATAGAATTATTTCTTACAAACCCATACAAATTCCGCCCACCCTGTTCCGAGATAGGATCCCTGCTAATCCATCTTCCGTCTGTGGGATTGAGATAGCGGTAATTATAATACACAAGTCCCAGTTCGTCGTCTACATATTCACAGGAAAAACGAAACTTGTTTTCCTGAGCCATGTCTCCTTCAGTAGCCAGCAGATCACCAAAGGATGCATATTCATAGAGAGCCCTTCTCGTCTGCTGTCCGTCGAAGATGGAAGTAACATTTTTAATGGCATCGTGTATGAAGTAAAAATGTTTATCAATTTCCTTACTGCTGTTCTTCCAACAGTTCACTGCCAAAAGGCGTGTGGCCATGGGTTCCGTCGGGTCCCACAGGTAGCTCTTTACCAGCAAAGGTTCGGGAT
>NZ_JABFCI010000195.1:0-216 GCF_017566105.1 Akkermansia sp. GGCC_0220 | reverse complement strand
ATCGTCTATTTTAAAGTCAGGTACTGATCCTGGAACAATTTCCCCGCCCAGTTGATCCGTACTTTCATAAAGTGTAACTTTGTGACCTCTAAGCACAGCCATTCTAGCAGCTTCCATTCCTGCAACTCCTCCACCTGCAATCAACACTTTCTTTGGTATGGCTGCTGGCCTTATCTCATAATAGCGTTCTCTTCCTGCAGCTGGATTTACTGCACA
>NZ_JABFCI010000194.1:0-216 GCF_017566105.1 Akkermansia sp. GGCC_0220 | reverse complement strand
AGCAGGTTGGCGCATTCCGTCATGAGAAAGCAGGCGTTGAAGCCGCGCTTGATGCGGTCGATTTTGCCCGCGCCGTAATTTTGCGCCACATAAGTCGAAAGCGTCACGCCAAAAGCGTTGTTGACGAGCACGGACATCTGATCGACCTTTGTGGCGGTCGTGTAACCTGCGACCGCGTTTGTCCCGATGGCGTTGACGGCGGCCTGCATCGCCATC
>NZ_JABFCI010000193.1:0-216 GCF_017566105.1 Akkermansia sp. GGCC_0220 | reverse complement strand
TCTACTTTTATTAAATAGGAATGCTACAGTTACCATTTGTCACTCTAGAACACAAAAGATGGAGAATATATGTTCCCAGGCTGATATTGTTGTAGTGTGTATTGGAAAAAGTAAAATTATAAACAAAAGCTATATTAAATCAGGAGCAGCTGTAATTGACGTTGGAATAAATGTAGACACCAATGGAGCTTTATGCGGAGATGTTGATACTGAAAA
>NZ_JABFCI010000192.1:0-216 GCF_017566105.1 Akkermansia sp. GGCC_0220 | reverse complement strand
GCTGGAAGCCTCCCTCGCGGCGGTCTCCTCCGAAACCGCCTTCGCGGCGTTTGAATCCTCCTTCACGACGGTCTCCACCAAATCCGCCTTCACGGCGCTGGAATCCTCCTTCGCGGCGGTCTCCTCCAAATCCACCTTCACGGCGCTGGAAACCTCCTTCACGGCGGTCTCCGCCAAAGCCGCCTTCGCGACGTTGGAAGCCTCCTTCGCGGCGGT
>NZ_JABFCI010000191.1:0-217 GCF_017566105.1 Akkermansia sp. GGCC_0220 | reverse complement strand
CGACGGACCAATCTGCTACTATGGCTGCCCGACAATCCCCGTAGAACTTAAAATTGAAGAAGGACGCATCGTAGAGGTGATGGGCGGAGACCCGAAGATTTGTAAAGAAATCCGCCGTCAGATAGCGGAAGTAAAAGACAGCGACAACATCGCGGAGATCGGAATCGGATTAAACCCGGCCTGCATGTTCAACGGAGATTTTGAGGAAGAGAAGAAG
>NZ_JABFCI010000190.1:0-217 GCF_017566105.1 Akkermansia sp. GGCC_0220 | reverse complement strand
AATGGCATCGCTTTGTCATGTTGTCCTCACCTCTTTTCAGGATTCTTTGCAATGGGAATAGGTACCATACAGAAGGGTGCAGTTCCTGTCCGGCAGGAACTGTTCATTTTGAGCCAAAAGCTCTGCCAGTATCGCAACGTTTTGCTCCGTCACGTGGAAAAGTTCGCCGGCACTTCACGCATTTCATGTGCAGCACATCTTTGCAGTGATCGGCGGC
>NZ_JABFCI010000189.1:0-217 GCF_017566105.1 Akkermansia sp. GGCC_0220 | reverse complement strand
TCCCCGTGGGATTTCAGATGCCGCCTTAATAGTTCCGGGTCCGCTTCTGCCAGTTCTCCTATGGTCTCAATTCCAAGTTTTCTTAATTTGCCCGCGCTGGCCTTTCCTACAAAGAAAAGTTCCTCCACCGGCAAAGGCCACATCTTCCTGGGTATCTCCGGCGGGTACAGCGTATGTACCCGGTCCGGCTTCCTAAACTCCGAGGCCATCTTGGCCA
>NZ_JABFCI010000188.1:0-217 GCF_017566105.1 Akkermansia sp. GGCC_0220 | reverse complement strand
TCATCCATAATACAAACTGGTGGCGGCCGATCAGTGTGCGCTGAATCGGCTTTTTTGAAAATGGATAGACTACTGACAGATCAGTTTTGACGGCTTGCACTAAAAATTGCTGCAGTACTGATGACTTCCCGTGGTAAACTGTAACAACAAACTGTCATTGTGCTGAGGGCCAGCGGTAGGTTGAAACGCTGCATATTCAAAGTGAGAAAAGAGGCAA
>NZ_JABFCI010000187.1:0-217 GCF_017566105.1 Akkermansia sp. GGCC_0220 | reverse complement strand
ATTGAAGGAAAGAATATAAATGTAGGAAATAGTATTATAGATGAACTTAAAAGAAACAAGAGCATTAACTGGGTTATCATAGACGAATGGCAGGGGAATTATGGGCTCAACACAGGAAAATACTATGCATTGATAGAAATTCCAGAAAACTTTTCAAGCAAGCTCCTGACACTTGCTACATCAAACCCTGAAAAGCCAAATATAATATACAGGTCCA
>NZ_JABFCI010000186.1:0-217 GCF_017566105.1 Akkermansia sp. GGCC_0220 | reverse complement strand
ACTATCATGATGCGGTAGTCAAGTGTGCATGTGGAAACACTTTCACAACTGGTTCAACTAAAAAAGAATTGAAAGTGGAAATATGCTCTAAATGCCATCCATTCTACACTGGTAAGCAGAAGGCTATCGATGCAGGTGGAAGAGTTGATAAGTTCTTAAAGAAATTCAACTTAAAAAATGAACAGTAGAACATATATAATTTAAACTTAGGCTATTA
>NZ_JABFCI010000018.1:0-60074 GCF_017566105.1 Akkermansia sp. GGCC_0220 | reverse complement strand
TCATCAACGGGAACGCGGACTTCCGTGACGGAGCCAACTCGGTGAACGGAAGCGTAGGCTACCGGTATGACTTCTAAGGAGAGTTGAAAGTTGAGAGAGGAGAGTGGAGCGGAGACGCTCTGCTCTCCAAGCCAGCAGGGCCGTTGCGGACAAGAGCCGGGGCGGCCCTGCTTGTGTAAGGAAATAGCGTCCTCCGGAGTAATAGGCCGTGTGGGCTGAAAGGACAGAGTAGAAAAAAGAAAATGGTGTCCATCCTGTCCATCAAGTCCATTTTGTCCATTACTCTCCCCGCGCCGCTCTCCGCCCTCCACACGGCACGCCCCTTCCGATTCTATAAAACCGCGCAGAATACTCCTGCGCGCCCTCGTCCGCTGTCTGATGTCAGAAAAATCCGGCAGGCGTGGAATAGGGCCTTTTTTATGCGATTGCGGCGGCTTTCCATTCCAGCACTGCTTCCGCCCGCAGTTCGTCTCCGTGCATGATGTGGTGGGAGGTGAGGGAGTCCTGGCGGAACAGCAGGGATTTCATGGATTCTCCCGCATGGGTTTCCTTCTTGAAATGCAGGTGGATTCCCGTCAATTCATGGTTCTCCAGCCAGGAATCCGGCAGGGATTCCAGCGCCCAGACCAGGTAGGCGGCATTGTTGATGTGGCGGTTGAAGTCCGTATCGCGGCGTTCCGCCATCCATTCCCGGATGGTCGGCAGAAGGCCCGAGGTATCCATGGCTGCCGGAGCCACCGTTTCTTCACACGGAGTATCCGGGAAGGCATCAATGTGCCTGTTCAACGGCACCGGGCGTCTGCGGCGTACGTCAATGACGGCCCACAGGCAGCTTGCCGTGACGATGCGGTTTCCCTGGGCGTCCCTTATTTCCAGATTGCGGCGCGCCAGCAGCGGCGTTTCCTGCGCGGTCCAGGTGCGGAGTTCCACCGTTTCCTTCCACCGGGGGAGGCGGCTGATGGCCGTGTTCAGGCGCACTTCCACCCAGGCCAGGTCGCGGGACATCACAAAGTCATAGCCGAAGCCGAGGGAGGAGGCGTGGGCCTCCGCTATTTCCTGAAACCAGTGCAGAACCGTTTCCGGTTTCATGAGGCCGTCCGCACCGCTTTCATAAGTGCGGACAGTGGCTTGAGTGGAATAGATTCCGTGGGCGTCGGCATGTTTCATAACAATTCATTTTAGCCGAACCGTTTTACCGCACCAGCCAAAAACGGGTAATGAGCCGCTCGGCATGCCGGAGTTCATGGACCGCATGGGAAGCTTCCCGGAATTTCCGGATTGCTTCCTTGGAGCGCCGCTTGCCTATGCGGCAACCGAAAGGAACGCGGCTGTAAGCCACGCCTTTTAATGAAATCAGTTCGCCAATAATGATTAAGTTGCCGCATAAGCATGCGGCGCCTCGGAAACGCTACAGAATGCTCCGGAAGTAGGCGATGGTTTTTTCAAGGCCTTTTTCCAGCGGAATATTGGGCTTCCAACCCAGTTTTTCTCCCGCCAGCCGAATGTCCGGCTTGCGCTGGGCCGGGTCGTCCAGGGGCAGGGGACGGAAGACCGTTTTGGAAGAAGAACCCGTCATTTCAATGACTTTTTCCGCCAGTTCCAGCATGGTGAATTCCACGGGATTTCCCAGGTTCACAGGGCCTGAAAAGCCTTCCGTGTTCATCATGCGGACCATGCCTTCCACCAGGTCGTCCACGTACTGGAAACTGCGGGTCTGCCTGCCCGTTCCGTAAATGGTGATGTCTTCCCCTTTCAGCGCCTGCACGATGAAGTTGGATACCACGCGGCCGTCGTTCGGGTTCATGCGCGGTCCGTAGGTGTTGAAGATGCGGATGATGCGGATGTCCACCCCGTTCATGCGGCGGTAGTCCATGAACAGGGTTTCCGCGCATCTTTTGCCTTCATCGTAACAGGAGCGGACGCCCACGGGATTGACGTTGCCCCAGTAGGTTTCCGGCTGGGGATGGACCATGGGGTCGCCGTATACCTCGCTGGTGGAAGCCTGGAGGATTCTGGCCTTGCACCGTTTGGCGAGGCCCAGCATGTTCAGCGCGCCCAGCACGGAGGTTTTAACCGTGTGGATGGGGTCAAACTGGTAATGGGGAGGGGAGGCGGGACAGGCCAGGTTGTAGATTTGGTCCACTTCCATCACGCAGGGAACGGTGACGTCATGGCGGATTATTTCAAATCCGGGATAGTCCGCCAGGTGAAGGAGGTTTTGCTTGCTGCCCGTGAAGAAGTTGTCCATGCAGATGACTTCATGGCCTTCTTTCAGAAGCCGTTCGCTGAGGTGGGAGCCGATGAAGCCGGCTCCTCCGGTGATCAAAATCCTTTTACTCATGATAGCATGTCCATGCGTTTTGCGCTCCGCCGCGCCGGAAGGGAAGGCGGATATTCCTGGGTGGAACGGGAATTTTTCGTCCCGCCGTGCGTTGCGGTTCAATGTCACATATCCGTCACGTGAAGGCAAGCGCATAGCATGCCGGACGGGATTTTCCCGGGCGGGATGTTTTGTGGAACGGCCGGGCAAGGGAAGGGGATGTGATGGAAGAGGAAAGATGGTTCCGCGCGGGCCGGGAAGCAGATGGAGGCGTGCAGGCCCCTTGGCGGGGTCAGGATTTGGGAAGTGTCAGCAGGAAGCTGGCCCCCCCCAAGGTGCCGAATTCCAGTTTCAGGTCCCCCCCCAGGGAGCGTGCCGTATCCTTGGCCAGCGCCAGTCCCAGGCCTACGCCGGGCTTGCGGCTGTCGGAGGCGTCCTTCGTGCGCCGGAAGGGCTTGAACACCAGCTTGCGGTTTTTCGGAGAGATGCCCGGGCCGTTGTCCCGGAAGCGGATGACGATGTTGTGGCGGTCCGCCTGGACGGTGAGCTGGACTTTGGCGTTTTCCCCCTTGGCGTATTTAATGGCGTTGGAGGTCAGGTTGTCCATGATCTGCTCCACGGAGACGGCATCCGTATGAATGGGCAGGATGCGGATGGGCTGCGCCAGGGCAAAGGAGAAGCTGATACCCGCCTCCCGGAGCCGGCGGTCTATTTTTTCCGCAATGGGTTCAAAGAGTTCCTGGCAGGTGAGCGTATCCCGCGTGCGGCGGATGGCGTTCCGCTGGAGCCGGGAGTAGGAGAGCACGTTTTCAATCAGGTGTTCCAGGCGGCGGCATTCCCGCTGCATGTTGGCGTAGTATTCCGGCTTTTTCTGCTCCGGCACCATGCCGTCCTCCAGCATTTCCGTATACAGGGAGAAGGAGGTGAGCGGCGTCCTGAGTTCATGGGTGACGGCGGAGACGAAGTCCCCGCGGCGCTGCTCCAGGCGGAAGGTGCCCAGCATGAGCCAGATGACGCCTGCCGCGCCCAGCAGCACCATGCTCCAGATGAGCGTGAGCGTCCAGGTCAGCATTTTCTTGTAGTCCTGGAGGGGGACGGCTCCTGTGTCTCCCGGCAGAAAGACCAGGGGGGCGTTGGCAAAGGGGAGCGTGCCCGTCTGCCGCGCTTCTGCGGGAGGCGGGGCGGAGGGATCGAAGGTAGCCAGGCAGCTGTGGGGAAGCAACAGCTTTACCTGGCCGGGCAGCCGCCGGTTCAGGTTGTCCATGTTCATCAGGGCCCCCTGCAAATAGACGCCGCGGCTGGTGTGCACCTGGCGCAGGATATAGAGGTTCCCCCCGTCTTCCACTGGGACGAAGGAGGTGACGGTTTCCACCTGGGCCGGCGTGCCGGATGCCGTCGGCTCAGGTTCCGGGGCTTCATGCAGGATTTCATTCCGGATGTCCGTCCAGAGGTTGCCGCTGGACGGCACGGAGGTGAGGGCGGAGACCTTGCCGTTCAGCCGCTGGTAGAGGTCCTTCTGCTCATTCAGATGTTCGGCAAGCTGCGGGTCCAGCGCGGGTCCGGTTACATGGCCGGAGGGGGAAATCTGGATATAGGCCGTGACGTAGTCCGGCAGGTAGGAGGAGAGGTTGGAGCCGCGGGCGGCCTCTCCGGGTTCCGGGGAGCCCATGCGCTGGTCATAAGGGCGCTTGTAGGCGTAAAAGGGCTGATATTCAAAGTAGCCGCGGGCCTGTTCAAAGGTGATGAAGGAGGTCAGGAGGCGGTCCATTTCCAGCTTGGCTTCATGAGCCAGGGCCTCCACCCTGATGCGCTGTTCGGAGCGGCCCGTTTCCTCCGCCTGCACCAGCAGAACGTGGGTGAGCCATCCGAGCGTGCCGATGACCAGCAGCAGGCTGATTGCCAGCAGAGTGATGCGTATGCGCCGGTTCACGGGTCAGGAGACGAAGGATGAGTTCCAGCGGTAGCCCTGGCTTCTGAGCGTTTCCAGCGGGGCGGCCGCGACGGTCCCCAGCTTGTCCCGGAGGCGCATGACGGTCATTTCCACGGAGCGCGTATCCGTCAGGCGCGGGTCCACGTCCCACACGCGCCGGAGCAGTTCGTCCCGCGTGATGACGCGGTTGGGGTGGGTGGCCATGTACGTGAGGAATTCGAATTCCCGTGCGGTCAGGGAGGTTTCCTTTCCGTCCTCAAAGGTGAGCAGGCGGTTGGCGCTGTCCAGGGATGCGCCGGGGATCCGGATTTCCCGGAGCTGGCGCGGCCGTTCCGGGGATCTGCGCAGCACGGCCTCGATGCGGGCGAGCAGCTCCCGGATGCTGAACGGCTTGACGATGTAGTCGTCCGCCCCCAGCTTGAGCCCTTGCACGCGGTCCTCCTCCTCCCCGCGCGCCGTGAGCATGATGACGGGCGTGCCGGGGCGCTCCGCAGACATGACCTGGAGCACCTGGAAGCCGTCAGCTCCCGGCATGGCTACGTCCAGCAGGGCCAGGTCAAAGTTGCGTTCACGCACGGCGCGGATGGCGGCCAGGCCCTCTTCCAGCGCCAGCACCTCGTAGCCGGATGCGGTCAGCACGTCCGTCAGGGCGTGCCTGATGCTGTCGTCATCCTCCGCAATCAGAATGGTATAGGCTGAATCACTCATCGTTTGATTCTATAAAACCACAATGTTTCCCCGTTTGTATAGAGAAACCTGCGCCCTTTCAGTAACAATGCCATAACAGGGCGGTTCCCGGTCCGGAGGTTTTCTTTTCCGGAGCAGCCCAGGTCAGTTCTGCTGGAGCGCCTGGAACTGGGGCGGAAGGTTCCCGGAGGGAATTTCTATGGCCTCCATGGGGCCGGGGACGATGCCTTCAAAGAACGGCGTGCCCTTGTAGGAAAGGATGATTTTGGAATGGACCATGTTCCCCGTGGTCTGGCGCAGGAAGTCCGTATCCCGGAAGACCAGGAGCGTCTTCCCGTTTTCCGCGGCCACCGGGCGGCACTGGAAGTTGCCCAGCGGGGCGCCGTCCGCCGTCGTCATCTGTACGGGCAGTACGTAGGCTTCCGAGAAGGTGGGGGCATAGACGCCCCAGAGGGAGGTGAGCGCCATGACGACGACGATCACGATGCCGACAAATATTTTTGTGGAGGTAGACATGCGGAGAGCGGTATTCTGGACCGTACGTCCACCTCCTGTGCGGAGGCCGTGCGGCGTCAGCGTTGTTTAAGCCATTCGGCAGCCTGGGGGGCGTAATACGTGAGGATCATGTCCGCCCCGGCGCGCCGGATGGAGGTTAGAGTCTCCAGAACGGTTTCCCGTTCATCCAGCCAGCCGGAAGCCACGGCGGATTTGATCATCAGGTATTCCCCGCTGACGTGGTAGGCGGCTATCGGCAGCGTCACGTGCTTCCGCATGGCGGCCATCACGTCCAGATACAGCGTGGCGGGTTTCACCATCAGGATGTCCGCGCCTTCCGCTTCATCCAGCTGCGCTTCCCTCAGGGCTTCACGGATGTTGCCGGGGTCCATCTGGTATGTTTTCTTGTCCCCCTCCTTCGGCGCGCTTTCCAGCGCGCCGCGGAACGGCCCGTACAGGGCGCTGGCGTACTTGGCGGTATAGGCCATGATGGAGACGTCGTCCAGGGCCTCGGAATCCAGGGTGGCGCGGATGGCGGCCACGCGGCCGTCCATCATGTCGCTGGGGGAGACGATGTCCGCCCCGGCGTCCGCGTGGCACAGAGCCTGGCGGCAGAGAACCTCCACGGAGTCGTCATTGAGGATTTCCATCGTGCCGTCGGAGCGGAATTCCACCAGGCCGTCGTGACCGTCTGAATTGTAGGGGTCCAGTGCCACGTCCGTCATGACGGTGATGCCGGGCACCTCGCTCTTGAGCGCGTAAATGGTGCGCGGAATGAGGCCGTCAGGGTTGCAGGCCTCACAGGCGTCCGGGGTTTTCTTTCCGTCCGGGATGGCCGGGAAAAGGTCCAGCGTGCGGATGCCCAGGTCCATCAGGCGCTTGGCTTCCTCCACCAGGCCCTTGACGCTCCAGCGCGTGCAGCCGGGCAGGGAGGAAATGGGCTGGTTCCCGGTTCCTTCATGGACGAAGACCGGATAAATGAGGTGTTCCGGGGAGAGGGAGGTTTCCCGGATGAGGCCCCGGATGTTGGCGGATTTTCTGTTGCGGCGCGGCCGTATCGGTAGATTCATCATGGTGTGATAATGGAAAAGGTTGTGTGATAGAGGGGCGGGCGTTCCCCGGGCGGTTTTCAGGGTTTTTTTTGTTCGTCCAGCGCCAGCGGGTTCTCCACATCAGCTCCGGTGATCATCCAGCCGCTGTCTGTTTTGGTAAGGTACAGGTTGTTGACGGAGAATCCGTTTCTGGAAGCGGGCCGCACGCCGATGGTGGCCTTGATGCCGGGGGCGCCGTCCCTGGTGACGGGAACGTAGGCAGCCTTGACGACGGGAGCGCCTTTTTCCTTCACCTCGGTCCGGGGGGCGGGGATCCTGCCCATGACCGTTTTCAACTGGGAGAGCGCGTCTTCAAATTCCTTCACGGAGGCGAATTTGGCCGGAGCCAGCATGCGTATCATGGCCAGGCTGTCCCGGTTCGCCAGGGCGCGCCCGGCGGCGGTCACGGCCTCTTCCGGCGTGGGAAAGGCCAGGGGGGGGTAGGTCCGGTGGAAATCCGCCATGATGCGGGCGGTGGTGGATTCGTCCGCTTTCAGGTTCCATGAAGTGAAGGCGTCCGTCAGATACATTTTGAAGACGGGGAAGCCATCCGTGGGGTCCTTGATTTTCTCCAGCGCATAGCGGTAAATGAGAGCGGGCTTGTCCGTGTCCGGCATGCTCATGCGCGGGGGCAGGATGGTCATGGCCGCAATGCTGTGAATGTCCTTGCCGCTCTTCTTCGCATTGTTCTTATTGGCGGCTTCCTGCTGGTCCTCATCCGTTTTGTTCGGGTCTGTCTGGTCATCCGGATGGGGGCGCAGGGGAACCAGGATGGTGTTCGGAAAGGTCATGAAGCTGAGGTTGGTGGGCTGGATGTAGCGGCTTTCCTCCCTCCTGTCCTGAAGGCGCATGGCCTTGACCACGGGGGTGAGCCGGGCGCTCTGGGTGATGGCGGATTCCATGTAGTACGGGGAAACGAGCAGGGCGGCAATGCGTGCCGGGTCATCCCCTTTCACGGTGCGGATGAGCAGGGTCTTGAGTTCGTCGTCCGATTTCCCCTTTACGGCTTCCACACGGAACCGCTTGATGTGCTCCAGGGCGGCTTTGACGGCGGCCACGGAGTACTGGTGGGCGAGGCCGAAGATTTTCTTCTTGGCTTCCGCTGATATTTTTTTCGCTTCCTCCCGGATTTGGTCGTCAAAGGGAAGGAACGTATTGTCAAAGCTCCCTGGGGTCAGGGAGGCCTTCCACTGGCCGCCCTTTTTCACCAGGGCCACCGCAGTGGCTGCATAGACGTACGGGTTTGTCTTGTCCGGCAACAGGATGTAGGCCATCGCCAGGTCTCCCTGGGTGATGATGGAGGCTTCATCCACAAAAGGGGGACGTTCCGGGGCCGCTCCGGTTACATACGCCTGGACCGCCTCCATGCGGGAAAGGATGCTTTTCAGCTTGAGCTGGCCTACAAAGGGGGAGGTGGCGGGCAGGGATTTGTACGGTTCGTTTTTCCAGTCAGTTTTTTCCTGAAGGGCGCGGAGCAGCAGCCTGGCCGCATTGAACGGCGTGCTCTGGTCCGGAACAGGGTCCGGTTCCGGAGCCTTGTGTTCCGCGGCCTGGTCCATGCTGATCTGGAAGCGGACGGGGGAGCCGTCCGGCGGCTGGTCGCCCCGGGAGAGGCCGCAGGGCAGGCAGAGGCAGAGAAGGGAGAGGGGGAGGATTTTCATAACCGCTGGCCGCCACTATGGCATAAACGGCCGCAGGTGTAAATCACTCGTTGAGGGAGGGATAGCGGATGGAAGGTAAATGGTTGCATTCCGTTTTTTCCAGTTCTCCCCGCGATGGTGCAAAATGAGAAAATGCTTATGGGGAACGACGAAAAAGAAACTTGAAGAATTGTTTAACCAGATGGACGCTGTACAGGATGACACCGGAATCCGGAAGGATGGGAAGCCATCGGATGCCCATTTCTCGGGTAGGAGGAAGAAGCCGGAGAGCGGCGCAACTGAGGATTCCTCCTGCGAATGGTGTGAAGGAAAAGCTGTTCCATCGTTCAGACTTGGTGAAATGAAGGGAGATGAAAACGTACCAGTCCTGCAGAATGATCCATATGCCAAGCAGAAGAAGAGCGGCTCCCAAGGTATGGCAGATGACATTCAGCATGAATTTCTTGTTATACCGGATTTTCCAGTGCGGCAACCGTAAAGAAGAAAAAGGGGAGAGTGTTCGTTCTCTTCCGGAAAGTCTCCGCGGCGTTCATGCCTTGAATTTTTGGAGAGGAGGGTTTTTTGCATTTGCCAACAGTGCCTGGGGGAGGTTAACTAATGCGCGTATGTCCGAACACAAGGAAAGAAAGACTCTTGAAGAACGCCATCAGATGTCTGATCTGGAACGGCTGCGCCACTCCTGCGCACACGTTCTGGCTACGGCCATTTGCCGCCTCTGGCCGGACGCCCAGCTGGCCGGCGGCCCCGCCGTGGATAACGGTTTTTATTACGACGTGGAGCTGGACCACCGCATCAGCACAGAGGATTTTGAGCGCATTGAGGAGGAGATGAAGAAGGTGGTGAAGGAAAACCAGCCTTTCCAGAAGGAAGTTATTTCCCGCGCGGAGGCCATGAAGATGGCGGAATCCGGGGAATTGGGCGCCCTGGGGCCCCGCAGCGAGCCTTCCCGCTTCAAGATCGACCTGCTGAACGACATTCCGGAAGACGAGGAGATTTCCCTGTTCCGCAACGGTGATTTTACGGACCTGTGCGCCGGCCCGCACGTGGGCCGCACGGGGAACTGCAAGGCGTTCAAGGTCATGAGCGTGGCGAGCGCCTTTTACAAGGGGGACAAGAACCGCCCCATGCTCCAGCGCATTTACGGCACCTGCTTCCCGAACCGCACCCAGCTTGACGAGCACCTGGAACGGCTGGAGGAAGCGCGCCGCCGCGACCACCGCAAGCTGGGCCGTGAACTGGGGCTCTTCTGCATTGACGAGGCCGTGGGCCAGGGCCTGATCCTCTGGAAGCCCAAAGGGGCTCTCATCCGCCGCTCCCTTCAGGATTTCATCACGCAGGAGCTGGACAAGCTGGGCTATTCCCAGGTGTACACCCCCAACATCGGCAAGCTGGACCTGTACCGCACGTCCGGCCACTTCCCGTATTACCAGGAAAGCCAGTACGCGCCCATCCCGGAACGGGACGCCATGGAAAAGCTGAGCCAGGAAGGGGCTTCCTGCGCGGAACTGTTCAACGGGCTGGCTGACGGCACCATTGAGGGCTACATGCTCAAGCCGATGAACTGCCCGCACCACATCAAGATTTACGCGAATGACGCCCATTCCTACCGGGACCTTCCCGTTCGGCTGGCGGAGTTCGGAACCGTGTACCGCTGGGAACAGAGCGGTGAGCTGGGCGGCATGACCCGCGTGCGCGGCTTTACGCAGGACGACGCCCACATTTTCTGCACGCCTGACCAGCTTGCCGGGGAAATCCGCCAGTGCCTGGGTATTGTGAAAACCATCTTCGGCACCCTGGGCATGACGGACTACCGCGTGCGCCTTTCCATGCGCGACCCGGAAAGCGACAAATACGTGGGCTCTCCGGAAAACTGGGACAAGGCGGAACAGGCCCTGCGGGAAGCCGCGGAATGGCTGGGCGCGGATTACAGCGAGGAAGCCGGGGAAGCCGCCTTTTACGGCCCCAAGATCGACTTCATCGTGCGCGACGCCATCGGGCGCGAATGGCAGCTAGGCACCGTGCAGGTGGACTACAACCTGCCGGAACGCTTTGACTTACATTACACCGGAGCGGACAACAAGCCGCACCGCCCCGTGATGGTGCACCGCGCGCCCTTCGGCTCCATGGAGCGCTTCACGGGCCTGCTGATTGAGCACTTTGAAGGGAAATTCCCCACCTGGCTTTCACCGGAACAGGTGCGCGTGCTCCCCATCTCCGACAAGGTGATGGACGTGGCCGCCGCGCACCGCGCCGCCCTGGCCGCCAGGGGAGTGCGCGTGACGGTGGATGAAACTCCGGACAAGATCGGCGCGAAGATCCGCAACGCCCGCCTGGACCGCGTTCCCTACATGCTGGTGCTCGGCCAGCGTGAGGCGGAGGAAGGCACCGTTTCCGTCCGCCACCGGGACAAGGGAGACCTGGGGGCGATGCCCTTTGAACAGTTTGCGGACGTTGTGGTCAGGGAAATTGCGGAGCGTCATATTTCCCCCATGATTTGAGTTGCCAAGTTATTTTATTTAGTTTAGTAGTATCCGGACGTGCCAATCAAGCCAACGAAGAATAATGATGGTAATCGCCGCCGTGAGCGCGGTGATCAAACCCGTGTGAATGAACGCATCCGTGCCCCCCGCGTGCGCGTGGTGACCGCCAACGGCGACCAGCTCGGCGTCATGAATACGCGCGACGCGCTGGAAAAGGCGAAGGCCCTGGGCCTGGACCTGGTGGAAGTGGCGGGCAATGCCGATCCGCCCGTGTGCCGCGTGGTGGACTATGGACGGTACAAGTACCAGCAGTCCAAGCTCCAGAAAAACAACAAGAGCCGCACGATCAAGCTTAAGGAAGTCAAACTCCGCATCGGGACGGACACGAACGACTACAACGTGAAGCTGGCCCGTGCGGAAAGCTTCCTGGACCATGGCCACAAGGTCCGTTTCCAGCTCCGCTTCCGCGGCCGTGAGAACGCCCACCAGGAACTTGGCTATGACATGTTCAACAAGGTCATTGCGGACTTGAAGACCATGGCGCAGGTGGACCAGGCTCCGCGCCTGGCCGGCAACACCATGCACATGGTGCTCTCCCCGCTTCCCGTCCAGCAGCGCGTGAAGAAATTCACCGCCCACCTGGATGAGGACTTTGATTCGGAAGATTCCGCCTTTGACGCGGAAGACGACGAGTGAAGCGCTTTTCCCTCTTTTTTCAGGCTTTCCGCCCTGCAGGGCGGAAAGCCTTTTTTACGGACAAATGCTTTTTCCATGGTTCTTTCCTATAGTGACACCAAAGAATTCTCTCCGGCGGCGCTGGAGGAATTGTTCCTTTCCGTCCAATGGGAATCCGGACGGCATCCGGAACGCCTGGCGAGGGCATTGCTCCATTACGGGGCCGTGTTTTCCGCCTGGGACGGCGGCAGGCTGGCGGGACTGATCGCCGCCATGGATGACGGAACCATGACGGCGTATGTCCATTACCTGCTGGTGCATCCGCTGTACCAGGGGTGCGGCGTCGGCTCCCGCCTGCTGGAGCTGTGCAAAAGGCGCTATGCCGGGTATTTGAACGTGGTGCTCACCTCCTACCGCGAAGGAGTGCCTTTTTACGAAAGGAACGGCTTTATCGCGGACCGGACGCAGGAGGCCATGCGCTTTATTCCCCCTTCTTCCGGGGAAACCGGGCTTTAACAGACGCAGGGAGGAAGAAGGGGCGCCCTTCCTATGGCATGCGCTTGCGGAACGGCTGCATGCGGCACATGGTGGCGGTGCGCCAGAGCCATTCCAGGGGGCCGTACAGGAAGCGCGTTAGCCAGAGGCGGCACGCCCAGGCTTGAAGCAGGAAGACGGCAACGGCGGCGCACAGGCAAGCCCACGGTCCCATGCCCTGCGCCAGTCCCAGCCCCCACCCGAAGAACAGGAACGTGAATACCAGCGTTTGGGAGACGTAGCACGTCAGCGTGCATTTTCCGGCGCTGCTGAGCAGCCTGGATGGCAGGGGCAGGCCGGGATGGGTGAACAGCAGGACGGCGGCGGAGACGAAGGCCGCGGTATAGGCGAGGTTTTCCCATTGGTGCAGAAGGTGTCCAGCGTCCGCTCCCAGCGCGGAGTCCAGCCGGGAGGTGAGGAGCAGGCGCGCCGCCAGCAGAGCCAGAAACAGGGCTCCGGAGATTCCAAGCATCCGCAGAAACAGGCGGCGCTTGTTCGGAGCGTCCACAAAGACCTGCCATCTCCCCGCCAGCATGCCCAGGATGAAGAGGCCCAGCGTCTGCCAGATGCGGCCGCTGAGCAGGAAGAACTGCCATTTGCCCGCCTGGCCCTGCGTCAGGTTCCACAGGGCCGCTTCCCCCCAGCTGCCGTGGGCGTACAGGAATTCACGCGAAGGGCCTGCCGCCGGGGAGGCCGGGTGGAACCAGCCGGAGGAATGCGGCCACAGGTCCGCCAGTCCGGCGCGGGACAGCGTGTCCATGAAGGCGACGGGCTGCATCAGGCACAGCAGGCAGAGGATGACGAGAAGAGGCGTGCCGCGTTTGTACAGGGCCACCAGGGCAAAGCCCAGCACGCCGAAGATGGTGAGGATGTCCCCGTCATAAAAAAGGGTGTGCGCCAGCCCAAGCAGGAACAGGAGCGCCAGCCGCCACATGAAGCGCTTCCGGAAGTCGACGCCTTTCTGTTCCTGCCTGTCCAGCTGGATGAAGAAGCTGAGGCCAAACAGGAAGGAGAAGAGAAGGAAGGATTTGCTGACGAAAAGGTGTTCGTAGGCCCAGTCCGCCGCGCTGTTGGCCGCGGCCTGCCATCCCTCCGCCGGGGGCATGGGGAGGTACAGGTTGAAGTGGTCGTGCGCGTGGACGATGACGATGCCCAGCAGGGCCAGCGCCCGGAGGATGTCCAGGATGGTGATGCGCGCCGCCCGGGGGGGCGCTCCGGCGGGAATCCGGGCGGTCATGGCGTCAGGAAGGGCGGGAAAGGGAAGGAATCAGTTCCGCCGCGCGCCGCCTGGCCCACTGGTCCGCTTCCAGGATGGGGGCCAGCTCTCCGCGGGGATCTGCCGGGGAATGGTCGTTCATGACGGCTTCCACCAGTCTCCAGATGCCGGGGAAGGTGAGTTTTCCCTGAATGAAGGCGTCCACCGCCACTTCATTGGCGGCGTTGTAGACGGCGGCCAGGGTGCTGCTGCTGGCGCCGGCCCTGCGCGCCAGGTCCAGGGCGGGGAAGGCGTCCGGACGGGGCGCCTCGAACACCAGCTGGCCTATCTCCGCAAAGTTGAGCTGCCTGAGGGAGTTGGGAACGCGGTCCGGCCACGTGACGGCGTACTGGATGGGGAAGCACATGTCCGAGCTGCTCATCTGGGCCAGCACCGTGCCGTCCCGGTATTCCACCATGGAATGCACGATGCTCTGCGGGTGAACGATGACGTCCACCTTTTCCATGGGAACATCAAACAGCCAGCGGGCCTCAATCATTTCCAGCCCCTTGTTGAACAGGGTGGCGGAGTCTATGGTGATTTTCCGGCCCATGCTCCAGGTGGGGTGCTTGAGGGCCTGTTCCAGCGTGACGTGCTCCAGGTCTTCCTTCTTCCAGGTGCGGAAGGGGCCGCCGGACGCCGTCAGAATCAGGCGGGAAACGGCATCCGGTCCGCCGTGGCTGCCGTTCAGGCACTGGAAGATGGCGTTATGTTCGCTGTCCACCGGAAGCACCTGCACACCTGCTTGGCGCGCCTTTTCCATGACAATCTGGCCGGCCATGACCAGAATTTCCTTGCTGGCGATGGCGAGGTCCTTGCCTGCTTCAATGGCGGCCAGTGCGGGCTTGAGGCCGGCAGTCCCCACGATGGAGATCAGCACCATGTCCGCCTCCGGAAGCTGCGCCAGGCGGCACAGGCCTTCCTCTCCCGTTTCCACCTGGGCGCCGGGAAGGGCGCGCGCCAGCTTGTCCGCCCCGGACGGGTCAAAAATGCATACGTTGCGGACATTGAATTCCCGTGCCTGGCGGGCCAGCGCCTCCACGCTGGTTCCGGCGGCCAGCCCCACGATTTCCATTCTGTCCGGAATGTCCCGGGCGACTTTCAGGGCGCTGGTTCCGATGGAACCGGTGGAACCCAGGATGACGACGCGTCGTTTCTGCATAACGGAGAAGCATGATGCAAAAAATACGGCTCCTTGACAAGCCGGGGAGATGAAAATCTTCCCCGCGCCGCAGGAACCGGCCCCTCCGTCAGTTCGGCCTCATTCCGGTGGGCCGGGAGGAAGGACGCCACGCATCCGTGCCGTAGGTGGCTTGTGCCGTGGGTTCGGGAAGCTGCCGGAACTGCATCCTCTGCCGGTCCCGTCTCCATTTCCGCAGGTTGCGGGAACGCCAGTTCCAAATGCGGCTTTCGGCATGGAGGGCTTCCCGGGTCATGGCGTAAACGTTGGCTCCGGCTTCCGTATCCCCTCCCAGCCGGCGGTAGACGGCCATGGCGAAGGGGATGTTGTCCCGGAGTTCAAAGCGCGGCAGGTCTCCATCGCTGAAATACCAGTCCGGCTGTCTGTCCATCGTCATCAGGTTCAGGTCGCCGCTCAGTTGGGACGGACTGCGGAGCCCGGTCAGGGCCAGGAAAACAAGGGCTGTGGCGCCGCAGAGTTTTCCATAACGCAGCCAGTTTCCATGACCGGCCATGTAGCGGAAGAGAAGGTACAGGAAGCAGGCTCCCATCAGCAAATAGATGCCGGCCGTGACGCGGTTGGGAGAGAAGCCGAAATCTTTTATCTGGAAATACAGCCTCATGCCCACGCTGGCGGCGAGCAGCCCCGTCTGCGCCGCCAGGATGAAGCCCAGGACGATTCCCGTTTTTGACGCCCGCACGGAGCCTTCCGGACGGAACAGGACCAGCAGCACCAGGGCGGAAAGAAAGGCCGCCAGCATGATGGAGTCCGCCCCGTCGTGCAGATAGGCGGTCTGGGAGATGCCGTCAGGAACGCTTCCCCGCCATAAAAACGCCACGTCCGTGCCGTTGTTGACCAGAAAAGCCAGGTTGATGAACAGCAGGGAAACGGCGGGGAGGTGCGGGAGCCAGGGGCTGCCCGGACGCACGGGGTGTTGTTCCGGGAAGGAAGAGCGGGAGCGCGGCATGGCTGCAATGCCGAATGCCAGGGCTCCCAGGCACCACAGGAGGATGTCCGCTACCGTTCCCATATCCGGAACCAGCCAGGAGCAATAGCTCCAGAACCATTTGTTCATGGCTGTTCTGACGGCGGCGACCACAGGGTTCCCGTCCGCAAAGATGGACAGGAAGACCAGGAACAGAATGACTCCGATGGCGACGCTGCCTGCAAGCGGAATTTTCCCCAGGACGTTTGCGGCCGCCTCTTTTGCCTGGGTCACCCGGAAAAATTTATAGCCCCACCAGGTGACGTACCGTTTGGCAGGGTCAAAGCTGTTGCCCTCTTTCCGCGGCAGGAACGTTATCACCACGGGCAGCCCCAGGCCGATGAGCAGATTGAACTGGGTAAAGGAAGTCAGGTTGGCGCCTGCCGCAGCAGCGTTCAGCACGGCCATGAAAACAAGGAACACCTGCTCCTTCCGGCTGAGGTCCGTTCTCAGTGCCAGAAAGGCCGCCGTGTACAGCAGAAGGCCCAGCGCAGTACCGATGCCCAGGCCCTCCAATGTACCGAACATGAAATCCGCGGCAAAGCCGCTGGCAATCAGGACAAGCAGCGGGATGTGCCCATGCCTCCACCAGGAAGGGGAAAGCAGGGACTGCGGATCTCTGCGGACGGAGGTGGGGCAGGAAGGCGGAAGGGATGGACGCTCCGGAAAGGAAGAGGAAGGTTCTGTCATGGGAGAAAGGTCGGATAGTTGCGGAACAGCCGCCCGCACGCGGGAAGTGAGGCGCTGTCCGTTAATGTTTAGCCGTTATTGCAGGAGTGTCAAGCAGGGATGTCCGGAAAAGAGCGGGCCTGAATGGAGAGGGCGGGTCCGCCGCATGGAAAAGGATTGTATTTTCCGCAGGAGGGCGTATAGCATGGCACGAATGAAGCGCATCGCCGTGTATGCCGGTAGTTTTGACCCTCTGACCAATGGTCACTTATGGATGATCAAGCAGGGGGCGAGGATGTTTGATGAGCTGATTGTGGCCATAGGCGACAATCCGGACAAGCACTACACGTTTTCCCATGAGGAACGCATGACCATGCTGCGGGTGGCGCTTTCCGACATGCCGGACGTGCGCATTGCCGAGTTCCACAACCGCTTTCTGGTGGATTTTGCCAACGAACACGGGGCCACGTTCATGCTGCGCGGCATCCGTTCCACGCAGGATTATGAATATGAACGCGTGATGCGCCATATTAATGCGGACATGGCTCCCAAGGTCTGCACGGTGTTCCTGATGCCTCCGCGGGATACGGCGGAACTGTCCTCCAGCATGATCAAGGGGCTGATTGGCCCGGAAGGCTGGGAAAGCCAGGTGAGCCGCTATGTCCCCCACAATGTATTCGCCATGCTGAAGGAGAAGTACCGGGAGGTTTTCCCGCGTTCCTAGCGGCTTTTGGAGCCGTTATTCGTTGTCCGGAGAGGGAGCCGGAGGACTGGAACGCCTGCGTCTTCTACGGTCCCTCTGCCGGCGCATGCGCTGGATGACGCGGGCTCTCGCGGCGCATCGGCCCGTTTGCATTTGTTCCACCGCGTCGCACAGTTCCCTGCGCGCCAGAAAGCGGTTGAGCTCGCGGGACCTGTCCACGTGGCATTTGACGGCGATTCCCGTGGGGATATGTTTGAGATAAACGCAGTTGTTGGTTTTATTCACCTTCTGGCCGCCGCGCCCGCTTCCGCGGACAAAGCTTTCCTCCAGATCCTGTTCACGGATGCCCAGGGCTTCCATCCGCTCCTGGAGAGCGGCCAGTTTTTCAGGCCTTACCATAACCGGAGCATTGCAGGGTGTTGACGCGCTGCCGGACCGCATGGACCAGCATTTCCCGGCTGGCGGCTGTCATGGAGCGCAGGCTGACCGCGACGGTTGAGCCGTCCGTCAGGCGGAGGTTCAGGCGTCCGCCTTTCCGGTCCGCAGAACGTATCTGCTGCCAGAAGCACCATTGCATGGCGCGGCGCGCCCGCAGGAAGGGCAGGATTTCCACGCCTACCGGGGTGACGATGACGGCCGCGTGCTTCAGGCAGCGGCTCCCCGCAATCAGGCAGAGGACGGCGGGAACAAGCGCCGCAGCCTGCATGGCCCACAGGGGGGCGGGCAGGTACGGGGTGATCGTATCGTAACCCGTGAGCTGGAGGAAGGCGGCGGTGGCGATCAGCAGGAATCCCGCCGCCAGCAGGACGGAGCCCGCGCGGTTGCGGGTGAAGCGCAGCTCCCTTTCCCGGGCGGGAATGTGCCGGATGTCCTCCACGCCCAGCCCGGCTTTGACCGGGCGGGGGGCGGAGGCGGAAGAATGGAGTTCAGGCTCCGGCATAAACGCCCGGGAGGATTTCCTTCGTTTCTTCGGAATCGTTTTCCATCAGCAGCGTGCCCTGGAGAACGGCTCCGTCCTGGAAGTGGAAGCGGCCGCGCAGGGTCAGCTTGTCCAGCCCGATCAGGGAAGGCAGGCCCAGGCTGTCCAGGGAGTCCACCAGCTTGTACAGCTTGGAGTCCAGGTCCACAACGGGAGTTTTTCCTTCCCGTTCCGGAGCCAGGGCCACCTTGCCGTCTTCATCCACGGCGATGGCGTCCGAACGCAGCAGGAGCAGGTCGGACGTGGTCTTGACGGGGAAGAACCGGGAACGCGGAACGTTGACGGCCCTTGCGCCGGGGAAGCACTCGATGCCCGCGCCCATGGCCGTTTCCAGCTGGTACACCGGGGCGGATTCCGGGTCGCGGGGGTTGAGCGTCTTGCTGTTCCGGATCATGGGCAGAGGGAGCACGCCGCCGTTGGCGTCCAGGATTTCCTTGAGGGCGTCCAGGCGTATCCAGAGCGTGTTGGTATTGAAATAGCGGTGCTTGGAGATGTTCTGGAATTCGGGAATGTCCGCATCCGGGCACTGGGCAACTTCCCGCAGGATCAAGTGGCCGTCCGCCTTCCTGACGGCCAGGTGGCCGCCTTTCTTGTCCGCCTCCGTGCGGCGGGTGACTTCCATGACGAAGGGGGCGCCGCTCTCCGCAAACCAGCGCAGGAAGTTCATGTCAAGCTGTGCGCCCAGATTGTCGGAGTTGGAGACGAAGGCGTATTTGACGCCGTCCGCCAGCAGGCGGTCCAGCCAGCCGGAGCCCAGCAGCGCCGGGTACAGGTCACCGTGGCCGGGCGGGCACCATTCCAGTTCCGGCTGTTCCGGGCAACTGGCCGGGGCGAGCCCGTCCGCCAGGATTTTGGGAACGCGGTTCTGCATCAGCTCCACCTGGGCGGGGTCCGCAAAGCCGTCAGACGCGTATTTCTCCAGGTAGGCCAGCGTATCCGCGCTGGTGGAGAAGGAGTTCATCAGCAGAAGGCGCACGGGCGTGCCGGAGATGGAGCGCAGGTGCTTCACCTGCCGGACGATCAAGTCCAGGAACGTATCCTCACCCTTTACCTTCAGCAGGCTTTTCGCCTTCTGGAGGCCCATGCTCGTGCCGAGGCCGCCGTTGAGCTTGATGCACACGCACTGGGAGATCAGGTCCTTGTCCGCCGCGGGGGTGGAGGCCGTGATGTCCTGCCAGTCCTCCACCTGGTCGGCGGGCTGGATGTCCATTTCCGGAATCATGCCGGAGTGGTTGGAGACGAGAGCTTCGTAACAGCGGGAGAAAGCTTTGACGGCTGCGGCCGGAACGCCGGCGGACTCCATCTTTTCTTCAAAAGGAGTGAACGTACTCATTGGCGGCTTTTGTACAAAATGCCCGTTGGAGGCTCAAGCATTATCAGCGTATCCGGCACGCCCGCGCGCCTTTTCCCCTGTGGGGGCCTTCGGCTTATTTGGAAGCGATCACCCGGATGCGCCGGTAGTCCGCCACCCATTGGGTGCCGTCCCACAGCTCGTCCCGCAGGGCCTTTTCCATTTCCTCGAAAATCCGGACGCGCCGTTTTTCGTGGAGGCACTTCAGGTCCGCCCAGAAGAACTGGCGCGCCCAGTTGCGCAAGCCGTCCGGCCCGTCCTTCAGCGGCGTGGGGCGGTCAAAGTCCATCACCACTTCCGGGCGCAGTCCTGCCTGTTCCAGCATGCTGCGGTATTCTTCCACGGTGGGGAAGTAAAAACGTGTCTTGTACGGGAGGTTCATCCGCTCCAGGCTGGGCCGGAAGGCCTCCCTGATGCGGAGGATGTTGCGGTGGCCCCCAAATTCGCAGATCAGTTTTCCCTGCGGTTTCAGGACGCGGGAGACGGCTTTCAAAAGAGCCCCGTGGTCCGGTATCCAATGGAAGGCGGCATTGGAAAAAATGACGTCAAACCAGTTGTTCCAGGGCATGAGGCAGGCGTCCAGCACGCGGAAGTCCATGCCGGGATAAAGCTGCCGTGCCTTTCCAATCATTTCCGGGGAGGCGTCCAGCCCGACGACGGAGGTCGATTTTTCCAGCAGGGCGTGCGTCAGCGTGCCGGTTCCGCAGCCCAGGTCCAGAATGGCCTGGCCGGGGTTTTCCGGCACGTGGGAGAGCAGGTCCCTGCCATATTCCGCGACAAAATCATGCTTGTTTTCGTACAAATCAGCGTTCCAGTCCATCACTGCCCCATCATAGGAGGAAAGGGATTCTTTACAAGAAAGACCCTGTCTTTTTTCAAGGGATTTTCCCGCTGCTGCCGCCAAGGTCCGTTTCTCCGTGCCGTTCCGGGATTCTGCTTGCGTTGGCGGGGTTGAAATGATTAAGATAAGCTTACTATGAAAGCAACAGCCCTGTTCATGGCGGCCTCAGCCCTGGCCGCGGTTTCCGCCGGCGCCTATGACGGATACGGTTATGACCCCCGTCCCGCAAGTTCCTACAATGATACGGTCAGCGGCGCGGCCCACATCGGTTATGATTCCCGGTATGCCTACAAGGACGTGGTGGCATCCTCCCTGCTGAACCGCAGCGGCGTGTTCAACATCGGCGGTGAGCTGAATCTCAACCTGGCCCGGGACTGGAAGCAGGAAATCGGCGCGGAATACATGGCCTTCTGCGACGGCCTGCTGAGCGACAAGGATGCCTTTGACGCCAACTGGAAGGCCGTCAAGGAGCTGTTCCCCAACCTGTCTTTCCGGGGGGGGTACGAATTCAATTACGGCGGCCTGCCGGGCTATTTGAGCAAGTACATGGGGAAGGCCCCCCATTCCGTGGCTCAGTCCGTGACGGCAGGCCTGGCGTATGACGATCCGGGCCACGGCTATTTTGGCTCCCTGGACGTGCAGTACGGCTTTTACGGCATGATTGGCTGGCGTATCGACCTGAACGCGGGCAAGCGCTGGAGCGGCCTGATTCATGAGAAGGTGGACCTGGAATTGAGCGCCGGAACCGGCTATTCTTCCAGCTACTGGGGCTCCGGCGTGGCCGGATTTGACCAGGTGAACATCAAGCTGGCGGCTCCCGTGCGCGTAACGGGCGTGGATGCCAGCCGCGGGTTCCGCGTCATTCCCTTCATCCAGCTGGACTGGGCCGGAAACACCCGTTCCGAAATCCGCCGCTACACCGGCATGAGCACGATTGAGGACTTCCGCATCCGCGTGGGCGTGGAAGCCGTTTACCGCTTTTAAACGGAAGCCTCCGCGGCCCTTTCCTCCGGGCGGGGCCGCGGAGGCGTTCCTTTTTCTCCGGAGCCGCCCGGACGGCCTCTAACTCCCTTGAACAATCCCGTCATGTTGAAAATGATTCTGCTGCTGGCCCGGCGCACGTTTATACGGCTGCTGCTGGTGCTGCTTCCCCTGGGCCTCTTTGCGTTCCTGGCGCAGGCTATTCCCCTTTCCCCGCTGCAATCCCTGGTCGTCCTGATTCCGGTGATTGCCTTTGAAGTGTGGCTCGTGGTCAAGTACCTGCTGCCCGTGATGGGCGATCTGGTGACCAAGACGCTGTATTCCTCCAACATCACCACGGATGAGGAAGTGCTGGTGGACGCCGCCCGGCGCATGCTGAATTCCGGGGATCCGCAGGGAGCCCTGGAACTGCTGGAACGCTACCGGAAGGAAAATTCGGGGCTGGTGCGTTCCTGGCTCATGGAATCCAGCCTGCTGAACGATATGCGCCGGTATGCGGATTCCGTTGAAGTCCTTCAGGAAGGCCTGGAATCCAGAAGATGGCGCAAGGAGGACCGGGCCCTGTTCCTGTACAAGATAGGAGTGATTTACGATTCCCAGCTCAACAATCCGGACAAGGCCCGGAAATACTGGGAGGAAGCCGCGGACAGGTATCCCAACACGGCTTACGGCCGTTCCGCCCTGGACAAGCTGTAAATAACCCCGTGCTGAAGTAGCGGCATTTGCTATGGAAAGTTTGCCTGGTTAGGGCTGTGTAGCTGACCGGCAGCGCATGGTTTTTCCCGGCTGGCGGAGTGTCTTTGTTCATGCGGCCTGTTATTTTTCACGGAGCGGTTGCTCCAGTATTTTTTAATGCGTTCCAGAAAAAGGAAAAAAGAATTTCAGGAAAGCTTCCCTCTTTTTTTCTTTTCAGGTAAAAGTTGTATTTTCAAGCTTCTAGCCAGAGTGAAAGAAGCTTTTTATTGATGAAAATCAATATAATAAACGTTGCATAGCTGAAAGGTTGCATTATACTGATTCCTCTTCAATGATTAAAGGCCGTTCGATTTCGGCGGATGGTTTGAATTTTTTAAAACTGATTGAATATGATGGAATTAAACCATATAAAATATATGGTTCTCTGTAAGCTCCCTTATTATGGGCGGAAAATCATCAATCGGTTTATGAATGGTTTCAGGAGAAGAAGAAACGAATCTTTGGCGTCAAAGCTGGAAGATATCCGCAATCTTCTCATTTACAACCATCCCGTTTCCCAGGTTCCTCCGGCTACGGGCAAACTGAGGCTGCTTCAGGAAGGCAATACCGTTTTGCTGGCTCTTTTTGCGCGGAAGTGCCGGGAAAACGGCCTCCGGTACTGGCTGGATTACGGAACGTTGCTGGGCGCGGTGCGGCACAGGGGCTTTATTCCGTGGGACGATGATCTGGACGCAAGCATGATGAGGCCGGAGTACGACCGCCTTCTGGAACTGCTGCCCTCCCTCTTTCCGCGGGAGGAAGGTTTTACCTGGAAAAGGCATGCCTTCCTGCAAATAGGGTATGAGGGCACTCCTCTCAACATTGACGTATACCCTTATCATTTTTATTCGGAAAGCCTCGTGTCCCCGGAACAGCACGGCAGCCTGGACAGGCGGCTTACTGCGTTTAAAAAAGACGTGGTTCTGGTGGATGGCCGGATGAACATGACCGATGACCAGATCCAGCAGAAAATCCGCCGGGAGATTCTGGAAGGCAAGGACCCGGCGGCGGAGGAGGACACCCCCGGAATTTTCCTTTCCCCAGCCATCACATTTACGAAAAACACTCATCTGCCCTATGAGACGTTCTTTCCCCTGGGGTCCATGGAGTTTGAGGGGATGAAATTCTCCGTGCCCAACCATGCGCGCCAGTACCTGCAATTTTTTTATGGCGATTACCTGTCCTATCCAGACCGCATCCAGTTCAAGCACCCTTCCGTAAAGCACATGATGGAACATGTCCCCTTTGAGACGGCGGTGAACCGTTTCATTGACGTCTACGGAAAGCAGATTGACATGTCCCAGTCATGAAAACGGTTATCACCTACGGCACTTTCGACCTGCTTCATACGGGGCACGTCAATCTTCTGAAAAGAGCCCGGGCGCTGGGGGACCGCCTCATCGTCGGCGTGACCACAGACAGCTACGACCAGAGCCGGGGCAAGCTGAATGTGCTGGAAAGCCTGGAGGAACGCGTGGAAAATGTCCGGAAAACCGGATTGGCGGACCTTATTATCACGGAGGAGCTGGAAGGGCAGAAGCTGCACGACATCCAGAAGTATGGGGCGGATATTTTCGTGATCGGTTCCGACTGGACGGGCAAGTTCGATTATCTGCGCGAACATTGCGAGGTGGTTTACCTGGAGCGCACGAAGGGCGTTTCTTCAACCGACCTCCGTTCCGCCCGGAATTTCATTGTCCACATGGGAATTGCCGGCCACGGGCGCATAGCGGGCCGTTTTCTCCAGGAGTCCAAGTACGTCAGCGGCATTGAAATAACGGCCGTTTACGGACGCGACGAGGAGAAGGTGCGCCGGTTTGCGGAATCGTATGAACTGCTGGAATATTACACGGAGTATGAACGGTTCCTGGACAAGGTCCATGCCGTTTACGTGGCCGTTCCGCATCATCTGCATTATGAACTGGTCAAAAGAGCCCTCCTGAAAGGAAAGCATGTGCTGTGCGAAAAGCCGCTTGCCCTTTCCCGGGAAGAGGTGGAAGAGCTGTTCCTGCTGGCCGCGGAGAGGGGATGCGTTTTACTGGAAGCGCTGAAAACGGCTTTTTTCCCGGCTTTCCAGCAGTTGATAGGCGTGGCGGAAAGCGGAGTTATCGGTTCCATCAAGGCGGTGGACGCCGCGTTCACCAAATTGATTGAGGATGATTCAAGCAGGGAGTTCGATCCCATGCAGGCCGGGGGGGCGTGGACGGAGCTGGGGGCTTATCCCGTTTTCGTCATCGGAAAGCTGCTGGGGACGGAAAGCCGCCGCATCCGCTTCACGACTTGCAGGAAGCCGGAAACGGGCGTGGACCTTTTTACGCGGGCGGATTTCCTTTATCCCAATGCGGCAGCCTCCGCCACGGTCGCCATCGGAGCCAAGCGGGAGGGGGACCTGTGCGTCACGGGAACGCGCGGCTATATTTACGTGCCCTCCCCGTGGTGGAAGACGGAGATGTTTGAGGTGCGTTTTGAAGACCCCCGGCAGAACAGGAAATATTTTATCAGGTTTGAGGGCGACGGCCTTCGCTATGAGCTGGCCGCGTTTTTGCGCCTGATTCACGGCTGTCTTCATGACAACCGTCTTTTGACCCGTGGGGATTCCATCTTCATGGCTGACGTTACCTCCCGCTTCAGGCGAGGGGAATATGTTGATGAAATCAGCTGATCAGGGCAGGCATGCCGTTTGCCGGAAGTGAAAGGAGGGGGATTTTTCCTTCTGCTCCTCAATATTGATCAGGCGGTCATAAATGTGCTTGGCGAAGACGATATCGTGGAGTCCCAGCCCGATATTATAGCTGAGGATGCGTTCTTCCGGGGAAGTTCTTCCCGCTGCTTTTCCGGCCAGCACCGGAGCTATTTCCCCAAATTGACGAAAGCACTCAAAGTGCCGGAAATTCTTAACATGGTCACGATCATCGGCAAATACCTTGTCGAAAAACAAATCACAATTCTGGAACCCCTTTGTATGTACGGGGATAACAGTAATGCCTGGTTTGAAACAGCTATTTTCGGCAAGGAGGCCCTCCGCATTAGTAATGCAGGAAATAACGGCGTCTGTTCCATCAATGAGACTATTGATGTTTTCCACTTCTTCAAAACGGACGTTGCTATGGCATTGGAATTCTTCAATGAATTGGGAAACATGCGTTTTGTAGGAAAGAAGACGCACCGTAAAGTTTTTCTCAGGATATAATGCCAGAATACATGCCATGGTGGCGCGGGCCGTATTTCCCAACCCCATCAGGGAAATTGTCTGGAAATCCTGTCTGGCGAATGTTTGAAGGGCGAGGGCGGCCACTGCTCCGGTACGGGCGTTCGTGACCCAAAAGGCGTCCATAAGAGCCAGAAGCTCTCCGGTATGATAATCATAAAGGAGTATTTCCCCATTAATGGTTTTGGTACGTTCCGGATAACGTGTTACAATTTTTACCCCCATGGCGTTCAGGCCGGGGACGATGCAGGGCATCGTATTCATGAATTTTCCTTCTTCAAAGGCGATGCTTATTTTATGGGGAAGGAAGACAGTTTCTTCATCCTTGATACGGAAGGACTCTTTTACCCATTGGAGTGCCTGCCGAGGAGAAATATTGAGGGAGGAAATAATTTCGTGAGGAATTGTCAGCATAGTAGGAGGAGTAAGGTAAAAGCGGCGTTTGGGAAAAGGGTGTTAATGACTAGTTTGAACGCATTGAACATATCTCGTGCATGGCGCGTACCAGGGCGTCGTTATCTGCCTTGTTCCTGACGGCGATGCGGATGAATTCCCTACCCTCAAAGCCCTTTTTCCGGCTGCAATCCTTGATCAGGATGGAGTGGTTTTTCAACAGGAGGCCCGTGAGGGTACGGGCTTTCATGGGCGGCATTACCTCGCACATGAAGTAGTTGGCCTGGGAGGGGAGGACGTTCAGGAAGGGAACGCGGGAGAGTTCCTGCATGAAGCGGTCTCTTTCCTCCATGAACCGGCGGCATGCGCGCACGTAGGATTGTTCATATTTCCCGAAGATCTGCATGTAAAATTCGGCAATGGAATTAATGTTCCAGATGGAAACGTCCTTTTTTATCCATGCAATCAGCTTTTTGTCTGCAGAGGCCAGAACCCCCAGGCGGAGGCCTGGAACGCCGTAGGACTTTGAAATGCTTTTAACCACCGCCAAATGGGGGTACTCCTCAAGGAGGGTGTCCCGGAGCAACGTGTTGTCCGGCATGCCTTCAGAGAAATCCACAAAGGATTCATCCACGATCAGGCGAATGCCGCGCTCCTTCGTCCACAGGCAGAGGCGCAGCACGTCGGCCTTCGGGAGGAAGAAGCCGGAAGGATTGCCCGGATTGACAAGGAGCAGGGTGCTGATGTCCTTGCCGGAAAAGAATTCCATCAGGTCGTCCGCCGTGTAGCTGAAATTCCAGGAAGCGGGATGGAAGGGCACCACCATATCCGGGGCCGCCCGGTTGGGATATTCCTCAAAGGTGGGGTAGACGACGCCCATTTTCCCTTCCATGCGGGACATGAGCGCCTTGATGAGTTCCGCCGCGCCATTGCCGATGCAGATGTATTCCTGGCTGACGCCGAAGTATTTTGCGGCCAGCAGGCTGTTGACCCTCATGCCGGACGGGTATTCCCGCACCAGGTGCTCAAAGTTCGCCTTGAGTTCGGACATGAGGCGCTTGTTGGGGAAGTATGGATTGACCAGGTAGCAGAAATCCCTGATGCGTGGGTAGCGCCAGTAGCCGCCGTACCGGGACTCCATCAGGCGCAGGTGTTCCTCCCGGTCTGGTGTGAACATGGAAGCCGCTATGTCCAGATCCTGGATGTCGTCTATTTCATACCATGCTTCGCTGCCGAGACGCAGGGCCTTGATTTCCGGTTTGTCCAGCAGGGCGATGACCCGCAGCACCTGCTCGTAATATTCGTTGTTGCCCAGGGCTTTGCTGTAAGCGGTGAGGAAGGGGACGTAGTGGGTACGGGAGAAATCCCTGTTGAATTTGTAAATGTTGACGGTCTTGAAGTATTCCGTTTTTTTCTTATAGGAGAATTTGCTGCCGGGAATGAATTGCTTGATGTTGTCGTCTTCATCCAGCGTGACGACAGTGCCGTCCATCCAGCTTTCAAATTTGGCGACGAGGGCCAGGCTGGGGTAGGGATGGTGGAGCAGGGCGTCAATGACGGAGTCTTCAAAAATCAGGTCGGATTCAAAGAGCAGCGTATCGTCCTGAAGCAGGTGCTCCTTGGCCAGGTAAAGGGAATAAATGTTATTGGTGGCGGCATAAAGGGGATTGTCCACGTATTCCACGGGCGTGGAAATGTCCAGAAGAGAGATGAAGGATTTAAGTTTTGCTCCCTTGTATCCCGTGACGACGACGATTTTTTCCAGGGAAGGGGAAAGGTTGTCCAGTTGCCTCAGCATTCGCTCAATCAGCGTTACCCCGTTCACTTGAATCATGCATTTGGTGTTGTCCTGGGTGAGATGCCCCAGTCTTTTTCCCATTCCGGCCGCTAAAATGATCGCCTGCATAAATACTCTAATTTGTCTTCAGAACTTAAAAAGAACCAAGAACAATGTTTAACGGATTGATCATCCGCCGTCAAAGTAAAAATTTCTGCAAAAACATGTTAATGGAAAGTACATTGGTGAAAAAGGAAAAGTACGTAATTCATTTTCCTTCCCTATTTTCCCGCTTTTCATTGATTTAACTTCAAATGGAGATGGCGATCCGTTTAACGGATGATCAATCCGCATGCTATGGAAGTTGGGGAAAAGAGAATTGAGGATTTTTTTCAAAAGCTGCATCTTGGAGAAAATGGTTTTAATATACGGAAATGGTTGTTTTTCATTAAAAAGCCGCATTGTTTTTCATTGACTTATGGTATCCGGTGGATAAGGTCCGTTTCAGGAACTCCGCCGTTGTTCGCTTACGGAAAGATTGATATTTTCCCGTATTCACTGCCTAGATTTGCCCACCATGAGATTGCCTTCGTTCATCACTGCCGGAAGAACCGGAAAGCTAATGAAAAATAAACATCTGTGGGTGACGGAAGTACGCTGCTGCGGCCTGACGGTGCTTTCTTCAATCACGGATAGAAAGAAGCGTACCATCAGGTTGTTCGGCATTCCCTGCGCCCGGTTCAGGGTGGGGAAGGAAAATGAGCATGCACAGATGAGAAAGCTGGTGAAGTCCACCGTCCGGGCGGAGGAAGTTCCGGCGGCGTCCGGCGTGCTGAGGGTTGTGCAGCAGGCCATGGCATTTTTTTTGAAGGAGGTGGGCAGTATTCTTGAAGAAAACGGCTACCAGTACTGGCTGGATTTCGGGACCCTTCTGGGGGCGGTCAGGCATAAGGGGTTTATTCCCTGGGATGATGATCTGGATATTTCCATGCTGCGAAGCGACTATGAACGACTGAGGGCGGGCGCTGCCGAGTTGTTTGGTTCCCGCGGCTTTTCCGTCAGCCTGGAGCCGTTTATCCAGATTGGGCTGCCGGGCACCTTGTGCAATGTGGACATTTTCCCGTACGATGTTGCTCCCGGCTCCTGGTCTCCGGATGATCCGGAGGAGCGGGAATGGCTGCTGCGTAATTACAAGGCTTCTAAGCTGATTGATTATGAAGCTAACACGTCGCGCCGTTACCAAACGCTGTGTTCTTATGAGGATAAAATGAAGATCAGGGATGAGTTGGTGATGGAAGGGAAGGAGCCTGTGGAGGATGGAAACGTCTGCCTGGGTTTTGAAATTCCCTTTGCCGGACCGTGCCGCCATTCCTTCCGTCATGAATGGATGTTTCCCCTGTCCAGCGTCCTGTTTGAAGGAAAGACTTTTCCCGGGCCCCGGGTGCCTGAAATGGTTTTATACGGGCAATATGGAGACTGGGGTGTCCTTCCTGATTCTCCGCCTGTGCATTTTGACCTGAACCGGATTTCCAAGGAAGTGCTGCTCAGGATGCTGTACATGCGGGATACCGGGCGTTTGCCGGAATGTGACTAGGGGCGCATGGGAGGAGGTGCGTGGTTCCGGCGTTCCGCCGCGCCGTATTCTCCGGAAAGGAGGTGTTCCTGACGCTGCGGACGCAGGCCATGCGCGGGGAGGGCCGGAAGAACGTCTTTCTCCTTGACCCTGCTGATTGGGGCGGAGTATCATCGGATAATGAGAAGACCCCCGATTCCCGGTTTGGTGATGGCGGACGGCTGGCTCCAGCCGTATTCCCGCCAGATACGCGACCGCCAGCGTTTGTTTGACCTGAAAATGAAAAGGATCAGCCAGCGTTCCGGCTCTCTAGAGGGGTATGCGCAGGGGTACCGCTATTACGGCTTCAACCGTGATCCGGAGACGGGGGCATGGACGTACCGGGAATGGGCGCCCGCCGCCCGCGGACTGTTCCTGGCGGGGGATTTCAACGGCTGGGACCGGGAGAGCCACCCGCTGGTGCGGAATGAGCGCGGCGTGTGGGAGATAACGCTGCCGCCTGACGCGCTGGCCCACGGGCAGAAGGTGAAGGTGCACGTGATCGGCGCGGACGGCACGGGGAAGGACCGTATTCCCGCGTGGATCACCAGGGCCGTGCAGGACCCCGCCACTTATGATTTTGCCGGGGAGATATGGATGCCGGAGCACCCCTATGAATGGAGGAACAACGGCTTTGACCCTTCCCGGATAGAGGTGCCGTTCGTTTACGAGGCGCATGTGGGCATGGGCGGGGAAGAGCAGCGCGTGCATACGTACCGGGAGTTTGCGGATGAAGTTCTCCCCCGCATTTCCAAACTGGGCTACAATACCGTCCAGTTGATGGCCGTCCAGGAGCATCCCTATTATGGCTCCTTCGGCTATCACGTTTCCTCCTTTTTCGCTCCTTCCTCCCGTTTCGGCACGCCGGAGGATCTGAAGTACCTGATTGACCAGGCGCACGGCCTGAACATCGCCGTGCTGCTGGATGTGGTGCATTCCCATGCCGTGAAGAATGAGGCGGAAGGTCTGAATAATTTTGACGGTTCCGGAGGCATGTATTTCCTGCCCGGGGAGCGCGGCCATCATCCGGACTGGGATTCCTGCTGCTTTGACTATGGGCGGGACGAGGTGATTGAGTTCCTGCTGTCCAATGTCCGCTGGTGGCTGGAGGAGTTCCGCTTTGACGGGTTCCGCTTTGACGGCGTGACGTCCATGCTGTATTTCCACCGGGGCCACGAGCCGTTCGGGGATTTGGGCGCGTACTTCGGGCCGTCCGTGGACCTGGACGCCGTGGCTTATTTGCAGCTGGCCTCCACGCTGATCCAGCGGGTAAGACCGGGCGCCGTCGCGATTGCGGAGGACATGTCCGGCATGCCGGGGCTGTGCCGCCCGGTGGATGAAGGGGGCCTGGGCTTTTCCCATCGGCTGGCCATGGGCATTCCCGATTACTGGATCAAGCTGCTCAAGGAGAAGAAGGACGAGGAATGGAGCATGGGCGACATGTGGCATACGCTGACCAACAGGCGTTACGGCGAGCCGCACGTGGCTTACTGCGAGAGCCATGACCAGGCCCTGGTGGGGGACAAGACCCTGGCGTTCCGCCTGATGGATGCGGAGATGTACTGGAAGATGGCCGTGGACCAGCAGAGCCTTGTTGTTGACCGCGGCATGGCGCTGCACAAGATGATCCGCCTGGTGACGCTGGCTACCGGGGGGGAAGGCTGGCTGAATTTCATGGGCAACGAGTTCGGGCATCCGGAATGGATTGATTTTCCGCGTGAAGGCAACGGCTGGTCTTACGAGCACTGCCGCCGCCAGTGGTCCCTGGTGGATAATCCGTCCCTCAGGTTCAAGTTCCTGAATGCCTTTGACCAGGCCATGGTCCGCCTGGCCCTGGACGCACGGCTGCTGAACAATCCGCCGCCGTTCCCGCTGAATATTGACGAAAACAACCAGGTCATGGCGTTCCACCGCGGCGGCCTGCTGTTTGTGTTCAACTGGTCCGGAGACAGGGCGATCATGGATTACGTGCTGCCCGCTCCCCAGAAGGGGGAATGGAGGGTCGTGCTGGATACGGACGGCGCCCGCTTCGGCGGCTTTGGAAGGCAGGACGATTCCATGCCGCATTTTACGGATGAAGACGGGAATCTTTCCCTGTACCTGCTGCCGCGTACGGCCCTGGTCCTGAAAAGGGTGGGTTCCGCCGTCATGGCCCGGCACCTGGGGCAGGAGGAAGGATAGCCATTACCGCGAAAAACCGGCGTATCAAGGCCGGACGCGGAGAGGACCCAAAGGGGGCGCGCGGCACGTGCCGCGCGCGTCAGGGAAGGAATGGAGCCGTGCCCGGGGAGAGGCATGGCCGGGAGGCCGTTACCACTGTGCGGGCAGTTCCCTCAGGGGCGGCGCTCCGGAGTCCGCCTTTTTCAGGCGAATGGTCAGGGTGTCCGTCTTGAAGTCTTTTGACTTTTCGTTGTTGCGGCCCCACAGGATGGCCCCCTGCGTGGTCATCTCCGGATAAAAGGTTTTTTCCGTGGAAAGGAAGCCGGGCTTGTCCGCCGCCACGTGCACGGGCTTGTGCCTGTTCAGGGAGAGCGTGACGGGTGCCTGCCCCGCATAGTCTCCGTTCACGCGCAGGCTGGCCCCGGAAGGGACGCTGCGGATAGTGATGTCCCTGGAAGAGCTGCTGCATGAGAGGCACGCGCAGCAGGCTGCGGAGAGAAGGAAGAGATGCGGGAGAAGGCCGTGGGTCATCGTACCGGAAAAATCAATGGTGTTCCACCATGTTCATGGCGGCCTGCTTGATCTGGGCGGCCATGGAGTTGAGGGCGTTCGCCCTGGTGGGCGCCAGATGGTCCTTCAGGCCGGTCCTGTCCAGCTTGGACATGTCCGCTTTCAGGATTTCTTCCGGGGGGAGGCCGGAGAGCAGCCGGATGAAGACGGCAATGAGGCCCTTGGTGATGAGGGAGTCGCTGTCCGCGTAGAGCTTCAGCACGCCCTTGTCCGGCTCCGTGTACAGCCACACGCGGGACTGGCAGCCCTTGATGAGGGAGTCCTCCGTCTTGTGGGCTTCGTCCAGCTTTGGAAGCTTCTTGCCCAGGCTGATGATGTATTCGTAGCGTTCCGTCCAGTCCTGGAACAGGTCCAGTTCATCCAGCAGGTCTTGCAGGCGTTCTTCGTAGTTCATGGCTCGGATTTGGTGGGAAAGGCCGGTTATGCCCGGTTGGCGTCCGCCAGCGTGGCGAGAACGGCTTTCTGGGCGTGGACCCTGTTTTCCGCTTCACGGAAGATGACGGGGGCGAAGTGTTCCAGCACGTCTTCCGTGATTTCCTTGCCGCGGTAGGCGGGCAGGCAGTGGAAGGCGGAGTGGTTGGGGGCGGCGTGTTCCAGCAGCTCCCTGTTCACCTGGTAGGGGTAGAAGTGTTTTTCCTTGGACAGGCCTTCCGCTTCCTGGCCCATGGAGAGCCAGACGTCCGTGTTGATGACGGAGGCTCCCTTCACGGCTTCCACGGGGTCCGTGGTGAAGATGACGTTCTCGCAGTCCAGGTGCCTGCGGAAGTCCTCCAGGGGCAGGTAGTTGGTCGGGGCGCCGATGGCGAGGGTGAAGCCCAACCTCTTGGCCGCCCACATCCAGGAGCGGGACATGTTGTTGTCCCCATCCCCCACGAAGGCGATCTTCATGTCCTTCCAGGAGCCGGGGCCGTAGATTTCCTCAATGGTGAGCAGGTCCGCCAGGATCTGGCAGGGGTGTTCCTCGTCCGTCAGGGCATTGATGGTGGGAATGCCGGAGAAGCCGGCGAATTCCTCCACTTCCTGCTGGCCGTAAGTCCGGATGGCGGCCCCGTGGATCATGCGGCCCAGCACGCGGGCCGTGTCCTTGATGGGTTCTCCGCGCCCGAGCTGGATGTCATGGACGGAAAGGAACATGGGGCGTCCGCCCAGTTCGCTGATGCCCACTTCAAAGGAAACGCGGGTGCGGGTGGAGGATTTGGAGAAAATAAGCGCCCAGGTCTGGCCTTTCAGGGGCAGGCGTTCGTGATGGCCGCGTTCCGCCTTGAGCTTGTGGCCCAGCGCGAGCAGGTCCTTGATTTCGTCTCCGGTAAGCTGTTCGATGGAAAGAAGGTTTTTCATGATATTGTAAAGAGAATGGAGAAAGGGAATAAAAACAGGAAAGCCGCACCATACTCCCTGTTTCCTTAAAAGAAAAGGGAATAATGCGGCTTTCCGGGGAGGGGTGGAGATGCCTTTACAGCCTGGCCGCCGCCTGGTCCGGCCACGGCACGGGGGAGCCTTCCCGGGCTCCGGCGGGGTTGTCTTTCTTGTAGGTGGGCATCTGGGCCTTGCGGTCCTTGAGCAGGGCGGTCATGGTTTTTGCCATGGCTTTCACGCGGTCCGGATGCCGTTCCGCCAGGTTGTGCTCCTCGCTGATGTCTTCCTTGATGTTGAAGAGTTCGAACTTCTGGGTGGGGTGCCAGTAAATCAGCTTCCAGTCCCCCTGGCGCATGGCCGTGCTGGGGGAATAAAGCGAGTTGTTGCCGTTCCCCTCCCCCCAGACGTTGGGCGTATGGAAGAGCAGGGGGCGGTTGGGGTTCATTTTGCCGCCCTTCAGCAGGGTGACGAAGCTTTTGCCATCCACGACCTGCGGAGCCTGGATTTTTTTGGCTCCCGCCATTTCCAGAATGGTCGGGAAGAAGTCTTCAATGATGACGGGAGTGGTGCAGACGCTTTCCGGCTTGGTGACTCCGGGCCAGTAAACGATCATCGGCTCCCGGATGCCGCCTTCCCGGTTGGAGCCCTTGCCGAAGCTCAGCGGGTAGTTGGATTCCTTGTTGCCCATGCGCCCGCTGATGGCGAGGCCGCCGTTGTCCGCCATGAAGATGATGACGGTGTTTTTATCCAGATTGTTCTTTTCCAGGTACTGCCGGATGTCGCCCAGGCTCTTGTCCATCCCCTGGATCAGGGCGGAGTAGCGTTTTTCGTTATCGGACCAGTTGTGGCCGTCGTTCGGGTTGGAGTAGTCTTCCGCAAAGCGCTTGTCATAGCCGCGCATGTCGAAGGGGGCGTGGATGGCGTAATGGGACATGTACAGGTAGAAGGGCTTGTCCGCCTCCTTGGGGTTGTTCCTGATGGCGTCCAGGCGTTTCAGCACCTCCTGCGTCAGGGCCTCTGTCAGGAAGACGTCGTTTTCATAATAGTTGTTCTCATCCAGGCCGCGGACGTGGAAGTTACCCGTGCCGTATTTCTGGGAGCCCCGGTAGTCCGCCGGGCCGCCGATTTCCGTGCCGGCGATGTTGTAGTCAAAGCCGAAGAGTTTGGGATTGGCCCCCGGGGTATTTTTGGAGCCAAAGTGGGCCTTCCCGCAGTGGATGGTGGTATAGCCCTGTTTTTTGAGCAGGGCGGGCAGCCCCAGCACCGGGGTAAAGGGCTTTTCCATCTTGTACTGGATTTTCTCTTCCGTCAGGGGGAGAAGGGTGGTGCCGGAAGATTTGGTGCCCAGCGGCTGCACGCCGTTGATGCTCCAGTCCGCAGGAGCTTTGAGCGCCTTGTGGCCGGCATCCGTGGTCTGGTCCCGCAGGAGCGTCCAGTTGGTGACGCGGTGCCGGGCGGAGTTCATGCCGGAGATGAGGCTGCACCGGCTGGGGGAACAGATGGGCTGCGCATAGGCGTTCGTGAAGACCATGCCCTGCTTGCCCAGGGCCTCCATGTTGGGCGTGCGGTAGCGCTTGTTCAGGAAGGTGGGCTTGGGCGTGCCGTCCGCTTCCCTCCAGAAGGGCAGGGATGTATCCTGCCAGCCCATGTCGTCCACCAGGAAAAGGATGATGTTGGGGCGCTTCTGGGCTTCCGCGCGGGGCGCGTTTGAGGGTGCTGCGGAAGCGGACAGGGCGCTTCCCAGCAGGAACGGGATGAGAGAAAATGCAATGCGGAAAGTTTTCATGATAAAAAGACCAGTACTCATATAACGCATGAAACGGGCTATTCTGTCAAGGATTCGTGTTCCCGCGGCAGTTTGCCGGGGATAAGAGCCGTTTTTTCCGGTACGGCATGCGCCGGAAGGGAAGGCCTTATTCAAACAGGGCCGGATAGGATTTCCGTGCCAGAGCCGTGCTCAGGTCCACGATGGTCCTGCTGTTGGGCGCCTGAAGCGCCTTCTGCGCCATGTCCCGGCACTGGCCGTAGTCCAGGTTGCGGATGGCGTACCGGATGATGGGGACCAGATGCACGCCCACGGACATGGAGGTGGCGCCCAACCCGATCAGCAGGGGAAGCAGGGTGATGTCCCCCGCCATTTCCCCGCAGATGGCCGTGGGGACGTTTTCCCGTTCTCCGGCGGTGATCGTCATGCCGATGATGCGCACCACGGCGGGGTGCGTGGGGCGGAACATGTTGGCGACGCGGTTGTTGACCCTGTCCACGGCGATGGTGTACTGCGTGAGGTCGTTCGTGCCTACGGAGAAGAAGTCCACCTCCCGGGCGAGCACGTCCGTCATGATGGCGGCGCTGGGCACTTCAATCATGATGCCCACCTTCAGGTCCCGCGCGTAGGGAACGTTTTTCTTTTCCAGTTCCTCCCGGCATTCCTGAAGGATGTGCTTGGCGGTGACCACCTCCGTATAGCCGGAGATCATCGGGAACATGATGCCGCAGCCGGGCGTGTCCGCGCAGGCGCGGAGAATGGCGCGGAGCTGCTGCTTGAAAAGCTCCGGACGGCTGAGGGAGACGCGGATGCCGCGCCAGCCCAGGAAGGGATTAGGTTCCGGCGTACAGAGCCGTTCGCACGGCAGCTTGTCGCCGCCGGAGTCCAGCGTGCGGAAGATGACGCCGTGGGGCGCGCAGCCTTCCGCCAGCTTCTTGTAGTAGCGTGTCTGTTCCTCCTCGTCCGGCATGCCGGCTGGATTGCCCAGCAGGAAGAATTCCGTGCGGAAGAGTCCCACGCCTTCCGCCCCCACCTCCTTGATGCCGGAGTATTCATGGGGGAATTCCACGTTGACGGAAAGGCGGATGTTGCGGCCGTCCCTGGTGATGGTAGGCAGGTCCCGCAGCGCTTCCAGCGCCTTGTAGGCCTTTTCCTTTTCCACCTGGAGGCGGTTGTAGTACTCCACCGTCTCCTGCGTGGGCTTCAGGATGAGCACTCCCTTGTAGCCGTCCAGGATGGCGGGGGCGTGGCTTTCCACCCGCAGGAGGGCCTGGTCCAGTCCAACGACGGCGGGAATGCCCATGGAGCGGGCGAGGATGGCGGTGTGGGAAACGGAGGAGCCTATTTCCGTGGCAAAGCCGTGAATCAGGCTGGCGTCCATGGCCGCCGTGTCGGAAGGGGTCAGGTCATAGGCCACCAGCACCTGGGCTTCCTCCGCCTCTTCCTCGTCTTCCAGGGGTTCCGTGCTGCGGAGGTTGTTGATGACCCGCTGCATGACGTCCTCCATGTCCGCGGTCTTGGCGCGCAGGTAGGGGTCGTCCACGCGGCGCAGGACTTCCATGTAGTTCTGCATGACCACATAAAAGATGTGCTCCACGTTCTGGAGGCGCTTGAGCAGCTCCGTCTGAACCTGCTGGAGGATGACCTTGTCCTGAAGAAGAAGGATGTGGGCGTCAAAGATGGAGGCGTCCTTTTCCCCGGATATCTGGATCATGCGCTCACGCAGCGTCCGGATCTGATCCGCGGTGGTTTGCAGCGCCTGGTGGAAGCGCACCAATTCGGCATCCACCTCCTCCGGGGAAATTTCATACGCCACGGGTTCCTTGGAACCGCTGATCTGAATTTTGATCTTGCCCAGGGCGATGCCGGGGGAAACGGGAATGCCCTGAAGCCAGGTTTCTTCCGTGGAAATGGGTTCCTGAATCATCTGCGGGCTTGATGGCCCGGTCTCATATGGCCGTGAGCCGGAGTGTTCAATCTTCTTCAAACTTGCGGGAAATCAGGTCTTCCAGCGCGTTCAACGCTTCCTGCTCATCCTTTCCTTCCGCCGTGATGGTGATCTTGGAGCCGTGGCCTACCGCCAGCATCATCAAGCCCAGAATACTCTTTCCATCAACTTCCTCGCCATCCTTCTCCACGACAATGTCTGCATCAAATTTACTGGCCAGTTTGACGAATTGAGCAGCCGGACGCGCGTGAATGCCGAGTTTGTTGATGATGGTGAGTTCCTTGGTAACCATGGAATTTGAAGTAAGGGGTGATAACGGTTGCTAGAACGGTAAGTACACTAATTGAAGTTTTTTTCCAAGAGTTTTTTGTCAGTCCTGGTTTTCAGGGGGCTGGAAGTTTGACATGAGGCGGCGGTTGAACTCCCCGGCCATGTCGATGCCCATGTCCTTGAGATGGTAGTCCATGGCGGCCACTTCCACCAGGCGGGCGATGTCCCTGCCGGGGGCTACGGAGAGCTGCACGTGGAGCACTTTTTCCCCGAGAACGTCCAGGCCCTCCCTTTCCAGCCCCAGCCTGTCCAGCGCTTCCTGGTCCTTGGCGGGAATGAGGGTGACGATGAGGTCCAGCCGCTTGTTGTGGCGGATGGATTTGAGGCCGAAGAGGGTGGTGATGTTGACGATGCCCAGCCCGCGCACTTCCATGAAGCCGCGGCTCATCTCCGGCGCGCTGGCCACCAGTTCTCCGCCCACGTTGCGCACGTACACCATGTCGTCCGCCACTAGGGCCGCCCCGCGTTCAATCAGGCCCAGGGCCGTTTCACTCTTGCCCACGCCGCTCTTGCCGCGGATGAGGACGCCCACGCCGCGCACGTCCACCATGCAGCCGTGCAGGGTGAGGCTTTCCGCGAATTCGTTTTCCAGAATGATGGTGGCGGAGTTGACGAATTTCATGGTCACCAGGCTCGTGCGGAAGACGCAGACGCCGGCCTCATCCGCCAGCTCCACGATTTCCTGGGGCGGGTCCTGGTCACGGGAGAAGACGATGCCCGGGACCTCGCACCGGAACATGCGCTGGATGCGGGATTTGCGCATGCCCTCCGGCAGTTTTTGAAGGTAGGCCAGCTCCGCGGAGCCGAAGACCTGGATACGCTTGTTGGCAAAGTAGGAGTAAAAGCCGGCGATCGCCAGCCCGGGGCGGTTGAGGGCGGGTTCGCAAATGTGGCGGCTGAGGCCGGCGGGGCTGTTGATGAGCTCCAGTTGGAGGGCTTCCTTGTATTTGCCGTAAAATTTGGACAGGGTGACGAAATCCACTTTCTTCACTTTGGATTTGCTGAACATAATCCTATATAAAGGAACAAATCTCGCGCGAGGGCAATCAAATATTGTTCCCAGACCCGCGGGCAAGCCTCATTTTTTTGAAAAAAGGCCCGTTCCGGCGCGGAATGCCACACTTTACCGGTTGATTTGAAGCCTCAGGCGTGGTCTGATGGTGCCATGAACAGACTGGATCAATTGGCAACCTTGTTGAGATTCCCCAGCATTTCCGCCCAGAAGGAGCACGCCCAGGACGTGAGCGACTGCGCGGACTGGCTGGTGGACAAGCTGTCCGGCATGGGGCTGGAAGCCGCGGCCCACAAGACGCGCCTCCATCCCATTGTGATGGCCCGCAGCCCGCGGGAGGAAGGCAAGCCAACCGTGCTGATTTACGGCCATTATGATGTGCAGCCCGTGGACCCGGTTGAGCTGTGGGAGTCCGACCCGTTTGAACCGGAAGTGCGGGACGGGAAGATTTACGCCCGCGGCGCCACGGATAACAAGGGGCAGTTGTTCGCCCATATTCTGGGCGTGGAGGAATTGCTCCGCCAGAACGGCGGCCACCTTCCGGTGAACGTGATCTTCCTGCTGGAAGGGGAGGAGGAAGTGGGCAGCGGCAGTCTTTCCCAATTCATCAAGGACCACAGGGACGAACTGGCCTGCGACGTGATTGTGGTTTCCGATACCGGGATGGCCGCTCCGGACACACCGACGTTTTCCTATGGCCTGCGCGGCCTGGCCGGGGCGGAAATTATCGTGAAGGGCCCTTCCGCGGACCTTCATTCCGGCGTGTTCGGCGGCGCGGTAGCCAACCCCATTGCGGCCCTGGCGGAAATAATCACTTCCTTCCATGACGAGGACGGCCGCGTGGCCGTGAGAGGTTTTTACGATGGCGTGGAACCCATCGCCACGTGGGAGCGCAGCATGTGGGCCACCGTGCCCGGCATGAGCAATGAAGAGCTGGCGAAGCTGACGGGCGTGGAAACCGTGGTGACGGAATCGGGCTTCACCGGGGCGGAATGCATTTTCGCCCGTCCTACGCTGGAAATCAACGGCATCGGAGGCGGCTACCAGGGAGAGGGAAGCAAGACGATCATTCCCAGCCATGCCTTTGCCAAGATTTCCTGCCGCCTGGTTCCCGGCCAGCAGCCGGAAAAGATTGAAACGCTGCTGGAAGAACATGTGAAGAGCCATGTCCCCAGGGGCGTCACGGTGGAATTTAAGCGGGGCCACGGCGGAAACGCCTACGTGTGCGACCCGAATTCCGAGTTCGGCCTGGCTGCCCAGCAGGCGCTGGAAGAGGCCTTTGGCCGCAAGCCCGTGCTGGTGAGGGAGGGCGGCAGCATCCCGATCATTGAGGAAATGAAGCGCGTGCTGGGAGCGGACGCCCTGATGCTGGGCATGTGCCTGCCGGATGCGCGCATCCACTCCCCCAATGAAAACTTCCCGGTGGACTTGTTCTCCAAGGGAATAGACATGAGCCAGATTCTTCTGCGCCGCCTGGGGCAGATCAAGCATTGACCGAGTTCTTATGGACCAGCCTGCCGCCGCTGAAATCGTCAACCTGCACAAGACCTTCAAGACAGGTCTTGGCAAGCCCGTGGTGCATGCCGTGCGGGGGATAGACATGAGCATCCGGCAGGGAGAGGTATACGGCCTCATTGGCCCGAACGGCTCCGGCAAGTCCACCCTGATGAAGGCCCTGCTGGGGCTGGTGAGGCCCACGGAGGGTTCATGCGCCATCTTCGGCAAATCCAGCCTGTCCCCGGACAGCAAGGAGGAGGTGGGCTTCCTGCCGGAAAACCCCTACTTCTACAAATTCCTGACGGGGGCGGAAACCGTCTCCTTTTACGGCAAGCTGTGCGGCCTGAGCGGCAAATCCCTGAAAGAGAAAGTCCGTGAACTGCTGGACCTGGTGGGGCTGGCCGACGCGGCGGACAGGCGGCTGGGCGGTTATTCCAAGGGAATGCTCCAGCGCGTCGGCATGGCGCAGGCCTTGGTTCAGTCCCCCCGCCTGCTGGTGCTGGACGAACCGACCGCCGGCGTAGACCCCCTCGGTTCCCGCGACATCCGGAACATTATTGAGAACCTGAAGGCGCGCGGCCTAACCGTTTTCCTGTGCTCCCACCTGCTGGAACAGGTTCAGGAGGTTTGCGACCGGGTGGGCGTCATCTTTAAAGGGCTGCTCATTGCGGAGGGTTCCGTGAACGAGCTGACACGGGATTCCGACAAGCAGGAAATCCTGCTGGAGCACGCCTCCCCGGAGCTGCTGGAACAGTTGAAGGAGCTGGTGCGGGAAGACGGCCGCGCCGCATGGCTGGAAGCCGGACACCCGCGCAACTCATTGGAAAGCGTATTTTTAAAGAGCCTGTTGGAATGGAAGGAAAAGCACCCCAATCCGGAACCGTGAGCGGTCCGGCGGCTTCCAAGCGGGAAGTGCGCCGCATGATACGTGAAAGGATAGGCGGATTGGACGCCGCCTCCCGGGAAGCCATGTCCCGTTCCATCTGCCGCCGTGTGGCGGCGCTGGTACGGGAAAAGAATTTCTGGCGCGTGGCTGTTTTTGCCGCCAGGCCGGGGGAAGTGGATTTGCTGCCCCTGCTGGACATGCTGCCGGACCGGGAATGGTACTTCCCGCTGGTGCATGAGGGAAGGACGCTGAGCTTCCACCGTGTATGCCATCACGGGGAGTTTGTGACGGGCTGCTGGGACATTCGCGAACCCGGCCCGGGTTGCCCGGAACTGCATGCGGGAGAAATGGAATTGATTGTTCTGCCGGGAGCCGCGTTTACGCGGGACGGCAAGCGGCTGGGGTACGGCGGCGGATTTTATGATACCCTGCTGGCCGGTCCGGCTGCGGGAGTTTCCCTGGCGGGAGTCTGCTTCCCCTGCCAGCTTCTGGACGACCTGCCCATGGAAGCCCATGACAGGCATGTGGACATGGTGATTACGCCGGACGCGGAGTGATGCTTGATGGAAAGCGGGTGCGTTTCCGCGGCAGGGAACAGGAAGCCGCGTCTCCGGCCGAAAAGGAAGGGGGCTAGATGCGGAACCGGTGTTTCTGCACGGTCAGTTTATAGAACAGGTCGTAGCGGGCATTCAGCAGGGGCTGGAGATGTTCCACGCCGCCGGCCACCTGGCCGCGGATGTCCGCGTACAGTTTGCGGTAATCGGAAAGGCCGCTGACCATGGCTTCATACAGGGGCGTGCGCAGGCCGCATTCCACGGCAATGTGCATTTCCGCCGCCGCGGCTACAATCTGGCGCGACAGCCGGAACTGCATCCAGGCCAGTCCCAGGTTGCCGCCCACCCAGACGGCCAGGGCCGCGGCTACGCAGGCAAACCCCGCCGCATGTTCTCCGAAGCATCCCAGCAGGGCTCCCAGAATCACCAGGATGAGCATCAGCTTGATTTCCGTTCTCATCACGTCCTCCTGGTCCAGAAACAGCTTGCTGAGGCACGGCTTGATGCCGAAATCCTTCAGGGGCATGTAAATGGAACGGCCCAGGCGCTCCTTGTACACCTCCAGGTCCGCCTGGAGCCGCGCGGCGGGAAAATCGCCTATGTCGCAGTCCCACTGTTCCTTCACGCGGGGGCGCACATGGTTCCAGTGCGTCTGGCAGATGTTCAGGAATTCCTTGTTGTAATACGCGTGCCGTTCCTCAATGCCGGACTTGACCAGCTCATAAAACCATTCGTCAATGACGGGAGGAAGCTTGTGCAGGATCATCGTGCGCCGGATGGAAAGGAAGCGCCCCATCTGCCGGGCCGATTTTTTCCCCAGCCGCGGCACGCAGTCCTGCACGTACTGGGCGTACGCCTTGAGCCGTGCGGGCATTTCATCCTCCATCTGGAGCTGGATGCGGTCTATCTCCCGGTCAATGGAGGTCAGGAAGCCGGAATCCATCTTGGAAAGGCGGTGCAGTTCATTGAGCACCTTTCCCTGTTCTTCCAGCAGGCGGTCCGTAGCCAGCAGCAGGCGTTCCACGCGCTTGTCCGTCAGCGGGCTGCGTTTCAGCACCTCCTGCACGCATGTTCTCAGCGCTTCCACGCCTTCCCCAGCCTGCTCCCCGGCGGTCGTGACGGGGTACAGGGGAAGCTGCACGCCCAGGCGTTCGCGGGAGGTGGAGCGCAATTCCTCTTTCAGGGACTGGAGCTGGTCAAAGGATAGCAGCTCCGCGTGGGTGATGACGAGCACCATGCGGGAATGGAGCCGTTCCTCCAGCGTCCGGAGGTAGTCCCATAAAGGGAGCTGGTTGCCGTCCCTGGCGGAAATGACCACAAGAATGGCGTCCGATTTGGGGACGATGTGCTTCAGCTTCCGGGGGGCGTCCTCCTGTTCCAGGCCGATGGTGTCCCAGAACTCAAGGTTCAGCAGGGCGTCCGACGGGTAAAAAAGGTCCAGCACCCATTCATGGGTGTGGGGCGCGGGGTGGGGCCTGTACTGCCAGCGGACCAGTGTGGCTTCGCTGGAAACGCGGGAACAGAACCGTTCTCCGGCCAGGGCATCCAGCGTGGAAGACTTGCCGGAACCCGTCATGCCGATCACGGTGACGTTCTGCGGAGAGCAGCATTCCGCCAGGGCTTCCTCCACGTTTTCCTGGGAGTCAAAATGACGGTCCGGACCAATGCGGGCGGAAAATGCCGCGGCGGCATCCGCTACGTCCCGCACCGCATGCGGAATCACGTTTTTTCCTCCTGTCAGCATGGGGTGTTGAAATCAAGGCTCCGTCCGGGCCGTTCCGTTATTCCGGAACAAACGTACACGCCGCTTTTCCTTCTGTCCAACTAAAATCACGGGGCCGGAGCATAGGAGCGGCCGCCGAAAATGGCGGTGCCCACGCGGACGAGGGTGGCGCCCTCCTCCACAGCCGTTTCAAAGTCATGGCTCATGCCCATGGAAAGCTCCCTCAGCGGGGCTCCCCCCTTGCCGGACAGGGTTTCCTTCAGCTCCCGGAGGCGGCGGAAATAAGGGCGCGCTTCGTCCGGATTTTCCACCGGGGGAGGGATGCACATGAGGCCGGCTATTTCAAGGTGGTCCAGCGCGGCCAGCTCCGGCCATTCCCGTTCCAGAGTCTCCGGGGAAAAGCCGAATTTGCTGTCTTCATCCCCTACGTTCACTTCCAGCAGGATGCGGGGGCGTTTGCCCGTCTCCTGCGCTACGGCGTCCATGAACTGCGCCAGGCGCAGGGAGTCCACAGCGTGGATCAGCGTGAAATGTTCCAGGGCCTTGCGCACCTTGTTGCGCTGCAGGGGGCCGATGAGGTGCCATTCCGTATCCGGAGGAAGTGCGGGGATTTTTCCCAGGGCCTCCTGAACCCTGTTTTCTCCGAAAATGCGCTGGCCCGCATCGTAGCACGCCTTCACGTCATCCGCAGGAAAGGTTTTGCTGACGGCGACGAGGCGGGCGGACCCCGCCGGACGCCCGGCACGGAGTTCCGCGGAGCGGATGCGGGAGAGAATGTGTTCCAGATTCTGTTGGATGCTCATGATGGATGGTTCAATTCAGGGAAGGCTGTGCGGGCGCGTGGCTCATGATGTGGTGCAGGGGGGAGAGGCGCCGCATGGCCATGGCCCATACCTTGGAGGAGTCCGGCTCCAGGCAGATGTCCGGCACGGTGGGGGAGACGTACCAGGCGCGGTCGTTCAGCTCCCGGCGCAACTGGGAGGGCGTCCAGGCGCTGTGGCCCACGTAGGCGCGCAGGATGGCGTGGGGATCCTCAATGTATTCCAGGGCCTGTTCCTCCTGTAGATGGAACTGGACGCGCAATTTGTCCTCCGTCCGGACGAAGGCGGCGAAAATGAGCTGGTTGCGCTCCACGGGGCCTCCCTTGAAGATGGGAACGGGGTAAAGGGATTCCGGAATGTCCGTATGGCGCGCCACTTCTCCCACGTTCATGCCGGCCGGATGGTTCAGGATGTGGCCTATGACGAATTCCTCCTCCACCCGGCTCAGAAAAATCACGGAGTGGTAAAAGCCGCCGCCGTCCAGATAGGGGGCGGAAACCAGAAGGTGGCCCGCCAGGTTTTCATTGCTGATATCTTCATGTTCCATCATGGCCATAAGTCTACGTTAACAAATGTGACGGACGCAGGCAACCATGCGTTCAAACAGCCATGTCAGGAGGCGGAGGAACGGGAATGCCGGAAGAATGGCGGCGAAGGTCGGTTCAGCCGAGGGTGTAACGGGTCCCCCTGGCGGAACGGGCGGAGGCTTTGGAGCTCTTCACTGTCTTGCGGACTGCCGTCTGCTTGTGGGGAGAGGCTTTCTTCCCGGCGGCCGCGGTCTGCTTGCGGGAAAGGGCTACGGCGGGAGGACGGGATGCCCGGCGGCGGTGGGAAATGATGGAAGCCGTGTTGGCATTCTCCATGAGAGACGGTGCGGAAGCCATGACCAGCAGGGAGGAATCCTGCGTTTTTTCCGCCTGGGCCAGAGCTTTCAGGGAAGCGTCTATGGAGCAGCGTTCGATCACGACGGGATCCCCGGTCCGGAGCAGGTTGAAGGCCTCATACACGTCATTGCTTTTCATCCGCACGCAGCCGTAGGAGGCGGGCGTGCCGATGGTGCGTTCCTCTGCCGTTCCGTGGATGTAAATCAGGCGGGAGTGGGCGTTCCGGTTGCGGCCTTCCAGCCCTTCCAGCCACATGATGCGGGTGACGATGGGGTCGCGGCCCGGAGAATTGGGGGCCACGCATTCCCCGGTGGGCTTGCGGCTTTTAAACACCATGCCCTTGGGCTGTCCGGTGCCGATCTTGGAGGCGATGCGGTGGGCGCCCAGCGGAGTGCGGCAGCTCCCCTTCCTGTCGCCCAGACCGAATTTGGAAGTGCTGATGGGGTAGGTTTTTACGACGTGTCCGTTGCGCATGACGGCCATTTTCTGGTCCCTGACGCTAACGACGGCGCCATCCTTGACGATGGCGGTGGGCTGGTAGTCCGGACGGGAGCAGGATACCAAGGCGCCGAACACCGCGAAGGCGGCGCCGGCGAGTTGAATCAGGCGTACTGCTTGCGAGAGAGGCGCAGGCATGGGAAAGTTGTCAGTTCTTGGCTTTGGCAGTTTGCTTGGCGGGCAGCAGGTTGGAGATCATGCGGCCCAGGGAGCAGAACCCCGTGTAGTAGAATCCCAGGAAGGGAATCATCAGGATGGGGGAAAGGTAATGGCCCTGGCGGATCATGATGATGATCAGGTTCAGGAAGAAGGTGCCGCAGGCGATTTCCAGGACGGGGATGACGACGGACTTGATGGCCCTGTATCCGTTGCGCTTGAGCTGGGAGACATGCTGCCTGTTTTCCTTCTGGTCCACCCCGTACTTGGGCGTGCGGACGAAGGCGGACTGATGGCCGAAGATGGCTTCCAGAACGGCCTTGGCGTTGTTGACCGCCATGCCCACGCTCAGCGTGAGGAGAAGCGGCAGGTAGGGCAGCTCCTTCCACCAGGATTTGGGGCGCACCACGATCTGGGCGCTCATGTAGAAGATGCAGACGGCCACGCTGGTCATGAAGAACAGGGCCACGTTCACGAACCACATGAAGACCGTTTCATTTTCCGGAATGCGCTGGGTGCAGATGGGGTACACCAGGAAGCAGAGCAGGGCGAGAAGGAGGTAGGAGTAATTGCAGGTAAGGTGCGTGGTGGCCTCCACCTTGGCCTTGAGGGGAGCCTTGGAACGCCAGATGTCCAGCAGGATTTTCTGGCAGACCTGGATGGAGCCCTTGGTCCAGCGGTGCTGCTGGGACTTGAACCCGTCCATGTCCACGGGGAGTTCCGCCGGGGTGACGACATCGTTCAGGTAAATGAAGCGCCAGCCCTTGAGCTGGACGCGGTAGGAAAGGTCCATGTCTTCCGTCAGGGTGTCATGGGACCAGCCGCCCGCATCCCCGATCACGCACTTGCGCCACATGCCGGCGGTGCCGTTGAAGGTGAAGAAACGCCCGGAACGGTTGCGCGCCGTCTGCTCCATGGCGAAGTGGCCGTCCAGGTACATGCCCTGCACGCGGGTGAGAAGGTTGTATTCCCGGTTGATATGGCCCCAGCGGGTCTGGACGAGGCCCACGCCTTCATCCGTGAAGAAATGGATGGTTTTTTGCAGAAGGTCCGGTTCCGGAACGAAGTCGGCGTCCAGAATCAGCAGGAATTCGCCCTTGGCCACCTTGGTGGCCGCTTCCAGCGCGCCGGCCTTGAAGCCCGTGCGGTCCGTGCGGTGGATGCAGACGGCGTCAAAGCCGCGGGCCTTCAGTTCCTCCACCTTGCGGTAGCACTGTTCCGTGGTGTCGTCTGTGGAATCGTCCAGAATCTGGATTTCCAGCTTGTCCTGAGGATAATCCAGAGCGGCTACGGATTCCAGAAGGCGGTCCACGACGAACTTCTCATTGAACATGGGGAGCTGAACCGTAACGACGGGCAGTTCCTGGAAGCGGGACTTGGGCTGGGGCTTGTTGTTGCGGTTCTTCCAGTACAGGTAAACGATGCTCAGGCGGTGAAAGCCGTATCCGGCCAGGCCGACGAGAACCAGAAGATAGCACAGGAGCCAGATAAAATTGTAATTTAAAGACATGCGGGGCTTGCAAAGGGTGTTTGGTATCTTTTTGCGTCAGGCGCGGGGGATTTCCTTGACGTGACGCCCGTATAAGACACCATAGGGCGAGAGTCAAGACATATTCCGTTTTGCTTAACCTTTTTGAGTGTTGTTATGAAGAGATTGTATGTGCTGGCAGCGGCTGTATCCGTCACGGGGGGAATGGCGTTTGCCGCCCCGAAGGAAAATGCCCCGGAGAAGGAGGAAGCCGTTCTGGATGTGCAGACGCCGCCGCCCGGCAAGCAGGACAGGCAGGGCCAGCCGGCCATTCCGGAACGCCTGCTGGACGACTCCCACATGAATGAGGAGCTGGGCATCAACGAATTTACCGCGCCGTCCATCCGCAAGATTTTTGAAGACCTGGAAGGGCTGCCGGAAATTCCGGAGAACGTGGCGTTGCGCGCGCGTCCCGAACGCCCCCCCATGGACCGCTGCTCCCTGGCTCTCCAGCTTGGCGGCATGATGGCGGACGGCTTTGTGATCGTGCAGTGCGGCAAGATGAACGAAGTGAAGCCCATTGCGCTGGACCTCTCCAGCTATGCGAAGGCCATCGGAGCCGGGGAACGGGTGAACCGCCATGCTGCCAGCCTGCTGAAAAATGCGGAAGACGGGGATTTGAGCAGTTTCAAGAATAATCTGGCCCTGATTCAGTCCGACGTGGAACAGGAGCTTGCCTCCCTGCGGGATTCCGACATGGCGAACCTGATTGGCCTGGGAGGATGGATACGCGCCCTGGATGCCGCTACCGCGGCGCTGGATAACAAGTTTGCGGAGGACAAGGCGAAGGTCATCTTCCAGCCGGACGTGCCGGAATACTTCCATTACATCCTGGACGGGGTGGAGCCGGAAATGAAGGAACGCCGGGACATTGCAAAAATCATGAACCTTCTGACGACCTTGCAGGAGCAGATGACGCTGGCTCCGGACGCCAAGCCCACCAAGGCGGGCGTGGAAGCCATCCGCAAGACGACGCTGGAGCTGATGAAGGCGGCCCTGGCTCCCGTGGAATCATAATTCCTCTCCGGTTCCCGTATGGTTCTCCCCCTCCTGACCAGCCTGGAAGTGCGGCTCACGCCGCGCAGCCTGTATTCACGGGATGAAAAGCTGGAGCGGATGGTCCGTGACGACGGGCGCATTCCCGTGCCCTACAATGTGAGCATCCGCAATACGGGGGAAGGCGCCGTGCGCATCATCGGTAAAAAGTGGACCGTCCGTTCCCATGAAGACGGCACGCAGGTGATTGAAGGGGATGAACTGTTCGGTTCCCGCCCCCTGTTGTGCCAGGGGCAGATATTTGCGTTCAACGGCCTCCAGATGCTGCGCCTTCCTGCGCGCATCCAGTTAACTCTTCTTGTGCGTGACGAGGCCGGGATTCTTTATCATACGGACCCTGTCAGCCTTAAATGGTGAAATAAAAAAGCCCTGCATGAAATTGCAGGGCTTTTTTATAGCGATTAATGATGAGAGATCAGAGAGTAGGGAAAGAATGAGCGGACCAATGTCCGGAAGTTGAAATAATTAATCTCTACTCACTACTCTCTACTCACCGCCATCGGCTTAGCCTTCTTCGTCATCCCCGTGGTTGAGGATGAAGTTCAGGTCGTCAATGCCCAGGCTGGAGGTGAAGCCCTCGTCACCCAGCACGTTGGCGACGAGCTGGTTCTTCTGATGCTGGAGGATGCGGATTTTTTCTTCCACGGAGTCCTTCGTCAGCAGGCGGTAGGCGATCACCTTGTTCTTCTGGCCGATGCGGTGCGTACGGTCAATGGCCTGGCTTTCCACAGCCGGGTTCCACCACGGATCATACAGGACCACGTAGGAGGCGGAAGTAAGGTTGAGGCCGGCGCCCCCGGCTTTCAGGGAAAGCAGGAAGACGGACGGGTCCTTGGTAGTCTGGAATTTTTCAATTTCCCCGCGGCGGTCCTTGGTCTGGCCGGTAAGGTAGTTAAGCGGCCTGTTTTCCGCTTCCAGCCGGTTCTTGATAATTTCCAGCATGGAGACGAACTGGGAGAAGACGAGCACCTTGTGCCCTTCCTCCCGGAGCTGGTCCAGCAGGTAGAACAGGGCGGTCATCTTGGCGCTGTCTTCCTTGGCGTACTTGGGGTCCACCAGGCCGGGGTGGCAGCAGATCTGGCGCAGGCGCATGAGGCCCTGCAGGATGGCGAAGCTGTTTTTCTTGACGGATTCGTCTGAATCCAGGCCGAGCAGGGCCTGCTGGATGCGGCGGAGTTCCGCCTTGTACAGCTGGCTCTGGATGCCTTCCATCTTGGCGTACACTTCTTCTTCCGTCCTGGGGGGCAGGTCCTTCGCCACCTGTGATTTGGTGCGGCGCAGCAGGAAGGGTTTCAGGCGCGCGGCCAGGCGGTTCTGGCTCTGCGGGTCCTTGCGCTTGTCAAAGCGCTTCTTGAAGTAGGAACGGGAACCGAGAACGCCGGGCATGGAGAAGGCCATGAGGGACCACATGTCCAGCAGGCGGTTTTCAATGGGCGTGCCGGAAAGGACCAGGCGGTTGTAGGAGACGATTTCACGGGCGGCCTTGGCGGCCTTGGAATCCGGGTTCTTGATCTGCTGGCCTTCGTCCAGGATGACCGTGAGCCACTTGATCTGGTTCAGGGTTTCTCCGCAGACGCGGAGCTGGGCGTAGTTGACCACGACCATATCGTAATTCTTCCGGATGTCGTCCAGATTGGCCTGATCCTTGCTGCGGATGACGAGTACGCGCACGCCGGGAGCGAATTTCTCCGTTTCCCCGGCCCAGACATCCAGCACGGACTTGGGGCAGACGATGAGTACCGGAGGAACGGCGATTTTCTTCTTGGATTTGTTTTTGCGCGCGAATTCCTCACGCAGCCAGAGCACGTAAGTGATGGATTGGATGGTTTTGCCCAAACCCATGTCGTCCGCCAGAATGCCGCCGAAGCCGTTCGTGGCCAGATAGGCCAGGAAGTGGAAGCCGTCCACCTGGTACGGGCGCAGGGTGGCCTGGAGCTGGGAGGGGACGTCCGGCTTGACGTCGATCTTGATTTCCGCGGTGCGGTCCTTGATGCGTTTCCAGGCCTTCGGGTCGAACACTTCCGCGGCCTTCGGGTCCGCAAGCTGCATGGCGTGCATGCGGTGGGTTTCCCCGGAGAGGTCGAAGGGGTCCAGGCCCAGGCGGGTGACGGCGTCGCGCTGGTCGTTGTCCAGCTTGATTTCCAGGCGCATCCAGCCTCCGTCGTCCATGCGGACGTAGCCGCCTCTGGCGGCGACCAGGGCGCGGATTTGTTCCTTGGAAAGCTGGACGCCTTCCACGTCAATGACGATGCGGAGGTCAAACCAGTCAATCTCCTGGTTAACTACTTCAAACCGCACGGCGGCGGCCACCGGGTCCGCCAGCAGCGTCTTGAGCTTGTCATCCATGTTGACGGTCAGCTCTTCCGGGAGCTGCTTGGCCCACTCCGCAAATTTTTCAGGGAACTGCCGGGTAACGCGGGCCTTGAAAGCGCCCACCTGGGGATCATAGGAGAAGCCCATTTCTTCCAGCAGGCCGGGAATGGGATAGAGGTGCTCCCGGATGAAGCGCAGCAGGGCCTTGTTTTTCATGGGCTCCTGGTGAGCGACGTCCCAGCCGTCCTTGCCGAGTTTTTCCGTGCGGTAGCCGGAAGCGTCCCTGGCGCTTACTTCACAGAGCACGTGCTCCGTTTCCGCGGAGGTGAGGCCGCGGACAATCTTCATGTCAAAGGTGCCGCGGAGGTCAATGTCCACCACGCGGTCCTCCATGCTGGGGGGAAGGGAAGCGCCGATCTTGCGCAGGAATTCCACCCCTTCAAGGCTGTCGATGACCTGCTTGGGAATGGAATAGCGGGGTTCCACTTCCGTGCTCTCCAGCCAGCGGGGGGGGCCCGGGAACACGGTTTCGTCAGACTGGTACAGCTCCTGCTGGCCGGGAAGCTGGCGGACGGAGTGGGAGACGTTGATGCCGGTGGACGTGGCGAGCTGGAGGGCGTAGCAGTCCGGCTCAATGGGGTCGTCCTGGCAAATCCACTTGAGCGGTTCGTCCACTACCTTGAAATAATTTTCATCCAGGTTCACCAGGTAGCCTTTCAGGGCGGGCTGGTGGAAAAGCTTGTTCATCAGGGCGCACGCGGCTTCCTGGTCCAGGTCCAGCGTCAGGGCGTCTTCCGCACGGGCGTAATCGGACAGGGACACAAGGAGGATTTCCGTCTGGGCATCCATGCGCACGGCAGCGCGTTCATGCAGGTTTTCCAGATGTTCCAAATCCTGCTTTTCCCGGACGGGAATCCAGTCCTGCTTCAGGGAATGGCGGTATTCGAAATGGCCCTCGTTGATGGTGGAAACGAGCCTCATGAACAGCTCTCCGCGGGGCGGCTGCGGGGGCCGTTCATTCACGGACTGGATGCGGTCATACCAAGTGCCTACTTCACGGGAACGCTCCCATTCGTGAATCTTGCGCTGAACTTTTTCCAGGTCCGTGATGGATTCCATGAATTCCGGGTAGGGCAGGCGCCTCTTGTTGAAGGCGTAGGCGATGTAATTCCAGAATTCAAGGATGTTCGTGGGAGGCACGGGCCACAGCTCCAGCGGGTCATAGCTGACGATTTCCCAGCGGGGATTCAGGCGCACCATGTCATGGTCATGGATTTCCTGCTCAATGGCGAAACGGCGGTAGCGCTTCTCAAGCTTGCTGACGTAATCCGCTTCCTTGTCGTCCAGTTCGCGGCCCAGCTTCTCTTCCAGAATATCCAGCAGGGGAACGTCGTTAAGTTCGTTCGGGGACTCCGGAAGATCCTGGCCGCGGTACATGCGTTCCAGCATGGCGGCGTACATGGCCGCTCCGGCCAGATCCTCGTCTTCCGTGGAGCATGCCCCGAACCACCTGTTGCCCTGGAGGCGGAGGTTCACGCGGTGTACGCCGTGCGCATCTTCCACACGGCCCTGAATATACAAATGATTGCCAAAGATTTGCGTAACCGCTCCGTCTTTCTGGAGCTTCTCGCCGCGCAGACGGATTTCTTCCGGAAAGGCATTGAGAAAGTTCAGGGTAGCCCTATCCGGGTTAAGTGCCATGCTCATAATATCAGACTGTCATATAAAAATTGGAAACAAGCGTTCCTTGTAAAGGGACGCTACAGGTCTATGCACTTTACTATGGCACAAAAGGCGGATTAGAGCAACTATTCTCTGAAAATAATTCCAACGGATGTTTGAAATAATGGTTATCTTATTGAAGGCAATAGCATTATATTCTCGGAACGGCGGCTGTTTTTTGAAGAAAAAGAACGTATTTTATTATGTTGGAAAGAACGGATGTCAGCCTTGCGTAACATGTGTTCTTGACACGTTCGCTATAAAAGGGTCTTTTATGCCTGAAATTTTATGTCCACTGCATCACTTCTACAGTTACTGGCGACTCAAGCCCGCTTGAGCGATGGCGAATTGGCCGAACGTCTTGACATGACTGAAGAAGCCGTTCGAGCCCAGCGGGAGCAGTGGGAAAAGGAAGGCGTGATTCTGGGCTACCAGGCGGTGGTAAATGAGGAATACGAACACGACAGCAGGGTAGCGGCCTTCATTGAAGTAAAAATGACGCCCGAACGCGATGGCGGCTTTGACCGCCTGGCGATGCGCATCTCCCGTTTTGACGAAGTCTCCTCCTGCTATCTGGCGAGCGGCGGCTTTGACCTGCTGGTGCTGGTGGAAGGAAAAAGCATGCGTGACATTGCCCGGTTTGTGGCGGAAAAACTGTCTACGCTGGAAGGGGTGCTGTCCACTTCCACGCACTTCCATCTGAAAACCTACAAGAAAAACGGCTGTGTGTTCGAGGCCCCCGCGCAGAATGAACGCCTGGCTGTTGCTCCGTAAGTCCCTGCCGACACGAAAGAAATCATCATGAACTGGCAGAACAAAATTGCGGAGCAGGTAAGCTCCATCCCCCGTTCCGGCATCCGGGAATTCTTTGACCTAGTCACGGGACGGACGGACATCATCTCCCTGGGCGTAGGGGAACCGGACTTCGTCACCCCCTGGAACATCCGGGAAGCGGCCATTTACTCCCTGGAAAAGGGGCACACCTCCTATACCTCCAACTATGGACTGGAATCCCTGCGCCGTTCCATCGTCAAATACGTGGACGGCTTCTTCCATGTGAAATACGATCCCCTGCATGAAGTGCTGGTGACCGTGGGCGTGAGCGAAGCCATTGATCTGGCGCTCCGTGCCATTCTGAACCCGGGGGACGAAGTTCTTTACCATGAACCCTGCTATGTCTCCTATGCTCCCAGCGTGAACATGGCCTATGGCGTGGCTACTGCCGTGCCCACAAGCAAGCAGGACCTTTTCGCCCTTAACCCGGCGGTGCTGGAAGCCGCCATTACACCGCGGACCAAGGTGCTGATGCTCAATTTCCCCACAAATCCGACCGGGGCCGTGGCCCCTGTGGAAACCCTTCAGGAAATTGCCCGCATCTGCATCAAGCACGATCTCGTCGTGCTGACGGATGAAATCTACAGCGAGCTGCGCTACGACGGCAAGCCGCACGTTTCGATAGCCTCACTGCCTGGGATGAGGGAACGCACCCTGCTGCTGCACGGCTTTTCCAAGGCGTTTGCCATGACGGGCTTCCGCCTGGGCTATGCCTGCGGACCGGAGCCGCTCATCTCCGCCATGATGAAAATTCATCAGTACTCCATGCTCTGCGCTCCTATCACCTCCCAGGAAGCGGCCATTGAAGCATTGCAAAACGGAACCTCCGCCATGATGAAAATGAGGGAAAGCTACCGCCAGCGGCGCGATTTCCTGGTGAAGCGCTTCAACGAAATAGGCTTGGACTGCCATTTGCCCGGCGGCGCATTCTATGTCTTCCCGGACGTCTCCAAATTCGGACTCACCAGCAAGGAATTCGCTACGCGCCTGCTGATGGAAGAGCAGGTGGCCGCCGTGCCCGGTACCGCTTTTGGTGCAAGCGGGGAAGGCTTCCTGCGCTGCTGCTATGCGACTGCCTTTGACCAGATCAAGGAAGCCTGCAACCGCATGGAGCGTTTCGTGAAAACTCTTTCCTGACCCCTCCGCGTCCATGAACTCCGTCCCGGAGGCCCTGAAAACAAGGGCGTACGTAGCGCCGTTTGCGGTGTTCATGGGCTTTACCCTGCTGTGGCAGCTTGGCGGGTCGTTCCTGGAATGGAACCACCCCGCCGCCGCCTGGTGGAGAAGGGCGCCGGAGCAATGGCTGTACCCTGTGCAGGCCATCGTCTGCTTTGTCCTGGTCCTGTGGTGGAGAAAAGCCATTGACTGGGACTGGAAATGGAAACCCGCCGCATGGGGAATCCTCTTCGGCGTGCTGGGCATCCTGTGCTGGCTGGCCCCTACGATGGCGGCGGACCGTCTGCCGGGCGGTCCGGATGCATGGTTTGGCCACCCCTCCTGGCCATGGTACCGGTACCTGCTGGGAATTGACATGCGCCCGGAAGGCTTTGATCCCGGCGTCGTCTTTGCCCCGGATTCCTGGAGCTGGCTGGCGGCGCTGGTCCTGCGCTTCTTCCGTGCCGTGGTGGTGGTGGCGCTGGTGGAGGAACTCTTCTGGCGCGGTTATCTGATGCGCCTGATGGTGAACCTGGACCATCCCTGGAAAATCCCCTTCGGCACGCATAGCTGGAAAGCGTACTGGGTGACCACTCTCTGTTTCATGGCCGTGCACCAGCCTGTGGACTACTGCGGCGCCTTCATTTACGGTTCCCTAGTGTACCTGCTTGCCGTCTGGCAGAAAAACCTGTGCTCTGTCATCGTCATGCATGCGGTGGCGAATGCGCTGCTGGGATGGGCCGCGTTGGAATGGGGCAAATACGGACTGTGGTGAATCCGGCGTTTACAGAAAGGAACTTCTTGGGTACATAGGGCCGATGACTCCGGAAGAAGCGATAGAAATTTTGTGGGAATACCATCATGTGAAGCAGGAGCTGCGCCCGGCGGACCTCATCTTCATCCTTGGTAGCAATGACGTGCGGGTGGCGGAATATGCGGCGGAACTCTATGCTCGGAAGCTGGCTCCCCTCTTGCTCTTTTCCGGCGGGATGGGGCGTTTTACAGGGGAATGGGCCGTGCCGGAAGCGGAACTCTTTGCTGAGGCGGCCATGAAAAAGGGAGTGCCGGAAGACCGTATCCTCATTGAAAATAAATCTACCAACACCGGGGAAAACGTCCGCTTTTCCCGTACAATCCTGAAAAAGGCCGGCATCCCGGACCCTGCCAGCCTCATTGCCCTGCAAAAACCGTACATGGAGCGGCGTACGCTGGCTACGCTCCAGGCCCAGTGGCCGGAACCCGGGGTGGCAGTCAGTTCCCCTCCCGTAAGCTTCCGGGAATACTTGACCCCGGAACTGCCTCGGGAGCTGGTTGTCTCCGCCATGGTGGGGGACTTTCAACGGATACTGGAATACCCCCGGCAGGGATTTTCCACGGAACAGCCCGTAACTCCGGAGGCGATGCAAGCCTTCCGCACGCTGGTGGAAGCCGGATATGACTCCCAGCTGCTCAAGGGGGTTCCCCTCCCCTGGAATTCTCGAGAAGACACGCTTTTTGCTTTCACTGGCCGCTGATTGCGGTCATCAATACAACCCGCATAGCCAACCCAATCTATATATCTTATCATGGCAGACAGAACCAATACAGATCCCGCCCGAATGGAGAAAATCGTGAGCCTCTGCAAAAGGCGGGGCTTCATCTTCCAGGCAGCTGAAATCTATGGCGGGCTGAATGGTTGCTGGGACTACGGTCCCATGGGCGTGGAACTCAAGCGCAACCTCAAGGAATACTGGTGGCGTAAAAACGTGCAGGAACGCGACGACATGGTGGGGATGGACGGCTCCATTCTGACGCATAACTCCGTGCTGGTCGCCTCCGGCCACGTGGGCGGCTTCTCCGACCCGATGTGCGACTGCCTGCTGACCAAGGAACGCCTGCGCGCGGACCAGATCCCGGCACAGAGCGGCACGGGCTTCTTCTACACCGGAGCCTCCAGAAAAGATGGCTCCTGGAGCGTGGAAAAGGAATACTCCGTGCTGGTGGACTCTGAAAAACAGGCGGACAGGGCCCGCAAGACTGCGGCCCAGTACTATGCCCAGCTGGCTGGCAAGGACGTCTCCCACAAGGAAATGGAACTTAAAGGAGAACGCATGGAACCCATTACGGACTCCACCATGTACAACCCCGCCAACGGTTCCCTGGTGACGGAAGCCCGCGAATTCAACCTCATGTTCAAAACGACCATCGGGGCCACCTCCGATGAAAATGATCCCAATGCTACCGGCTGGCTGCGCCCGGAAACGGCCCAGTCCATCTTCTGCCAGTACAAGAACATTCTGGACAGCTCCCGCGTGAAGCTCCCCTTCGGGATTGCACAGATAGGCAAATCCTTCCGCAACGAAATCAACCCGCGCAACTTCACCTTCCGTTCCCGCGAATTCGAACAAATGGAAATCGAATACTTCTGCCGTCCGGAAGACGGCCTGCGCCTGGTGGATGAATGGCTGGAACACCGCCTCAGCTTCTATGATGAAGTAGGCGTGCCGCGTGAACACATTCATCTGCTGGATGTTCCGGACGGTGAGCGCGCCTTCTACTCCAAGAAAACCTACGACCTGGAATATGAATTCCCGTTCGGCATTCAGGAACTGGAAGGCATTGCCTACCGCACGGACTATGACCTGAGCTGCCACCAGAAAGGCTCCGGCCGTCCGCTGGAATACTTTGACGAAGAAACTCGGGAAAAATTCATTCCCCATGTGGTAGAACCCTCCGCCGGGTGTGACCGCACCATTCTGGCCATCATCTGTGAAGCCTTTGATGAAGAAGAACTGGTGGATGACAAGGGCAAGAAAGACGTCCGTACCGTGCTCCGCTTTGTGCCCCGGATGGCTCCCATCAAGGCCGCCATTTTCCCGCTGCTCAAGAAAAACGAGGAACAGGTGCGCATCGCCCGAGAAATTGAAAAAACGCTCCAGCCGTGGATGCCCGTATTCTATGATGAAACGGGAGCTGTTGGCCGCCGCTACCGCCGCCAGGATGAAGTGGGCACCCCCTTCTGCATCACGGTGGACTTTGAAACCCTCGGAGAAAACGATGCCTCCCTCAAGGACACGGTAACTATTCGCCACCGCGACTCCATGGAACAGGAACGCGTCGCCATCAAGGACTTGCTGCACTGGCTCATTGCCCGTGTGCGTTAACGGCGCCTTTGGCGGCTGCTGATGCCGCAAAACACTTCAAGGCCGCTCCATATTGAATGGAGCGGCTTTTTGTTTTCGGAATGGCAGAGAAGGAAAAAGTTGCTGGACGATAGGCCGCTGACCATCTAGCATTAAAAACAGGTTGGTGAACCAGATGGGAATCAGCAATTCCAAAATGAATGCTGAACCGCTGATCTGTTTGCGCCAACCCCAAGCTCACAGGAATTCCCCGGTAGATCGGCGATTCCTGTAAGTCCTTGAAATCAGCAGATTGACATTCCCTCCAATAAAATATAAGGCGTAAGGAATATGCATCCTGAAAGAGGTTGGCGCAAAAAGCGATTTGTACCACTAACTTTCAACGCATATCCCCTTCCGCCGTCGCACCTTCACAGGTGCGTGAATTGAAACCCCCAGTCTGGTTTACGGTTGTCGATTCCAGCCGGTCGCACCTTCACAGGTGCGTGAATTGAAACCGTGAAGGGCACGCACATACCCATGTTTGCGGACGTCGCACCTTCACAGGTGCGTGAATTGAAACTTTTTGGCAGGGGCCGCAACCGGGGCGGCTTCCGGTCGCACCTTCACAGGTGCGTGAATTGAAACAAATTGAGCAGAAAATTTCACCAGCCACCCAATAGTCGCACCTTCACAGGTGCGTGAATTGAAACCGGTGCAACGTCAGATTTTCCGAAAACTGAAAAGTCGCACCTTCACAGGTGCGTGAATTGAAACCGCCGGTCCTGCTTCGCCAGGATGACCAGCTCCCGGTCGCACCTTCACAGGTGCGTGAATTGAAACTGGCAATGTCTTTGTGCTGGCAACTTCCACATCCTGTCGCACCTTCACAGGTGCGTGAATTGAAACCACGCACAGGGAGAGAAGCCGGGACCGTATGGAGTCGCACCTTCACAGGTGCGTGAATTGAAACCGGTCATGAAGCCCCAGAGGCTCGTCGGAAGCAGTCGCACCTTCACAGGTGCGTGAATTGAAACGGCGCAGACGGCGCGCAAAAAATCAATGCCTACGGTCGCACCTTCACAGGTGCGTGAATTGAAACTACCTAAGTTGCTGACGGTGTAGAGCTTTCGCAGGTCGCACCTTCACAGGTGCGTGAATTGAAACCGTTCATGCGATTATTTTCTTTACTTTTTTACCGGTCGCACCTTCACAGGTGCGTGAATTGAAACCCTTTGTCCAGCATTTCCACCCTATAGCGGGCCGTATGAGGTCGCACCTTCACAGGTGCGTGAATTGAAACCCTTTGTCACTTCCCGTCCGGCAAAAGCCGCGCTGTCGCACCTTCACAGGTGCGTGAATTGAAACGTATAATCACCGTAATGCAAAGTAGTGCGACAAGTGTCGCACCTTCACAGGTGCGTGAATTGAAACCGGCTCCCCCTGCTCTATACGTCCGCAACGTACTAGTCGCACCTTCACAGGTGCGTGAATTGAAACCAGTGCCCGCAGTCGTCGGGACGCTCGTGGGTATGTCGCACCTTCACAGGTGCGTGAATTGAAACAAGGTAGCAGTTAGTCATCCGGCAACCCGGATTTAGTCGCACCTTCACAGGTGCGTGAATTGAAACCTTCAATATGCGACGGAAGTCAACATTGGACTTGTCGCACCTTCACAGGTGCGTGAATTGAAACTTCATCCACCGCTACTATCTGACGCCGGCGGAATGTCGCACCTTCACAGGTGCGTGAATTGAAACTGTGCAAAGAGAAGAGCACCATAGGCGGCACCCGGTCGCACCTTCACAGGTGCGTGAATTGAAACCACACGTTACGAAGGAACTCGCCAACACCAGAGTGTCGCACCTTCACAGGTGCGTGAATTGAAACTTGACAATGGCAGGAGTTCTGCTATTGTCACCCTGTCGCACCTTCACAGGTGCGTGAATTGAAACCACGTTGAGCGTTTCAGAATAGCCCGGCTCACTCGTCGCACCTTCACAGGTGCGTGAATTGAAACCGGGCGATAGCCTTGGCCCCCGTATTGATGAGGCGTCGCACCTTCACAGGTGCGTGAATTGAAACGTCGCTGGTCAGATGCTGGTTGATGTAGGCCCTAGTCGCACCTTCACAGGTGCGTGAATTGAAACTAAAGTCGATTGCCATAATCTTTTGTTTTGGTTAGTCGCACCTTCACAGGTGCGTGAATTGAAACAAGCCGGGGAACTGCATGGCCCCGCCATTGTGGGTCGCACCTTCACAGGTGCGTGAATTGAAACTCCCGTATAGATAGCTTGAACGACAATCGGAACATGTCGCACCTTCACAGGTGCGTGAATTGAAACTGATAATAAAAAGTATAAATCAGGTTATGACGCGTCGCACCTTCACAGGTGCGTGAATTGAAACCAGGTCGGCGAATCCCAGCGGGCGGACCGCGTCAGTCGCACCTTCACAGGTGCGTGAATTGAAACTCCGGCTACCGACTGGGACCGGCTGCCGGAAACTGTCGCACCTTCACAGGTGCGTGAATTGAAACCCCGTCCAAACTGTACTGCGCTACTGGTCTAACTGTCGCACCTTCACAGGTGCGTGAATTGAAACTTTTGCCAAGAGGCAATCCCTGACCATGCGGGAGTCGCACCTTCACAGGTGCGTGAATTGAAACGCGTTCGCGGCTGTTGGTAGCCTGCCTGGACGTGTCGCACCTTCACAGGTGCGTGAATTGAAACTTTGCTTTTCGCCGTCGTCATCCAGTCCGTCAGCGTCGCACCTTCACAGGTGCGTGAATTGAAACGTGAGTGATCGCGTGTTTCGCTCGAATGATTCTAGTCGCACCTTCACAGGTGCGTGAATTGAAACTATTCGCTTTTGATTTTCATTTATGTATTTCCCGTCGCACCTTCACAGGTGCGTGAATTGAAACGCCCTGGTGGCATGAATAGCTTAAACACTATACAGTCGCACCTTCACAGGTGCGTGAATTGAAACCCTGCCCCCACAATCTGCATAACTTCCTCATGTTGTCGCACCTTCACAGGTGCGTGAATTGAAACGTTCTTCGCTCATAGCAAAAGTCTGATTTTTAATGTCGCACCTTCACAGGTGCGTGAATTGAAACCGGATGAAGCGTTTGATGCAATCGGGGATGATGCGTCGCACCTTCACAGGTGCGTGAATTGAAACTATAATCATTAGCAATTAATCAAAAAAACAAAAGGTCGCACCTTCACAGGTGCGTGAATTGAAACTATGAGAAACGTTGAATTATGCGTGGTTGCATGGTCGCACCTTCACAGGTGCGTGAATTGAAACTGTTCGCACTAGCTGCGTGTGCCTCCTACATTAGTCGCACCTTCACAGGTGCGTGAATTGAAACCATGCAGTCCAGCACTCCCGGCAAGCCCTCTTCGGTCGCACCTTCACAGGTGCGTGAATTGAAACTATTCTTGGTGCGATGGACCTGTAGCTTTCAACCTGTCGCACCTTCACAGGTGCGTGAATTGAAACTCGCAGTATGCTATGACATTAGGCCTGAAAAACTGTCGCACCTTCACAGGTGCGTGAATTGAAACTCCGTGTAATATCCCACAAAAGAGAGACAAAGATGTCGCACCTTCACAGGTGCGTGAATTGAAACTCCGTGTAATATCCCACAAAAGA
>NZ_JABFCI010000185.1:0-217 GCF_017566105.1 Akkermansia sp. GGCC_0220 | reverse complement strand
CGGACGGCAGCTTAAAATACACCCGGTAATAATCTGCCATCGGATCCGCCAGTATATATCCGAGCGCCGTTCCGAGAATGCCTCCTGCCGCGCCGATAACGGCTCCATATAAAAGGTAGTGGAACCGAATCTGCCATTTCGAAATTCCCAGGGCCATCATCGTACCGATCTGTGTCCTCTGCTGCTCCGTCATACGGCTCAGTGTAATATATAAAAC
>NZ_JABFCI010000184.1:0-217 GCF_017566105.1 Akkermansia sp. GGCC_0220 | reverse complement strand
GGGAGCAATTCAGGAAGGATGTAGGAAAGCAGCTGGATAGACTTAAATAAAAGTTATATAGAAGATTCGAAAAACAGCATGGGCAATTTCCCATGCTGTTTTTCGATTGCTGCTTTCCTAGTCCAGATATCCAAGCCTTTCCAGCGTATTCAATACCAGGTGACGGCCGGCGTCCGTTCCATCAATGATGCGTCTTGCACGGACCGAGTCGCCGATA
>NZ_JABFCI010000183.1:0-217 GCF_017566105.1 Akkermansia sp. GGCC_0220 | reverse complement strand
AATAAAAAAGATATAGACATAAAAAATTATACTAAAAATAGAGATACGATTATTTTTGATTTTAAAACAACTAATCGTCAAAGTGTTACACTTCCATTAATATATTATAAAGGGTATGTTTCACAACTGACAGGAAGAGGAACAGTTAGTGAACCATTTTTAAATAGAGGACAAGAGGCAGGATTAATTTCTGTAATTGTAAAAGGCGAAGGAAGGG
>NZ_JABFCI010000182.1:0-217 GCF_017566105.1 Akkermansia sp. GGCC_0220 | reverse complement strand
ATTCTTAAAAAAGCAAATGGTCTAAGATGAGACTAACTATATGAAGTCAATATAATTTTAAAGATTTTTTTATTATTTTAGTCTCTTAAAAAAATGCATGGCAAATAAAGCAACTAAGTTGCCAATTTTAAAAATGAGGATTACATTTGTGGAACAAAAGCTGTATTTGTTTTTAAAAGGTGAAATATTACACGTATCAATTTTTTAGCAACATGAC
>NZ_JABFCI010000181.1:0-218 GCF_017566105.1 Akkermansia sp. GGCC_0220 | reverse complement strand
GATAGGATTATCGATAGAGATTGATTTCTCCGTGAGTGCCATAGCGACTGTACGGAAACCCTGTTTACGCAACTCATTGGGAGAACCGTCCAACCAAGTCCATGGTATCAGGAAGACAGAACCCATCGAAACCCTGACTGCACGTCGGTTTAACGGATCACAAGAATTGCGTGTTAATAATATAGCATCTATCCCCAAGGCGGCTGCGGAACGGAAGA
>NZ_JABFCI010000180.1:0-218 GCF_017566105.1 Akkermansia sp. GGCC_0220 | reverse complement strand
ATTGAAACTAAAGCTGAAAACATGCGTTTAGGTGATGAAGAAATCCGGATTATTCAACAAAAGTACTTTGATCATTTAAAGGAATCTGGGGTTTTCTATCAGATGGCTACTAGTGAGCAAGAAGTGCATGATTTGATCAATAAATTGGAGAATGGGGAGTTGAACTAAAATGTTGTCGCTAATCGAATTAGCTAAAGAGGGAAAGTTAGAGAAAACTG
>NZ_JABFCI010000179.1:0-218 GCF_017566105.1 Akkermansia sp. GGCC_0220 | reverse complement strand
CTCATCCTTCAGCAGATAAGCCTCAATAGAATTCTTGATTTCTTCTTTTGCCCTTTTGATATTCATGTATATCTCCTTTTATTTCTCAATCCACTTCTATCCCTGGGTTCTCCAGATCCTCCGGTTCCAGTATCAGCTTGATGGCCCAGGGAGGCACATCCACATCCTGAAAGTCCTCTTTCAGAAAGACAAAGGCAGTTTCATACAAAGGCATGGCC
>NZ_JABFCI010000178.1:0-218 GCF_017566105.1 Akkermansia sp. GGCC_0220 | reverse complement strand
GAATTCGCCCCTGCTTCTTATAGGAAGAACGCCGCCTCCGACGAGATAACGGCTGACTCCTCGCCTCTGCAGGATGTACAGGATGACTCCGCGTCCGTGCCTAACATTCAGCAGTACCGCAGCAGGAAGGAACGCAAGGAATTCAAGGAACTGCTTTTTGTAGCAGGGCAATACCTTGGGAATACGCTGTCTTCCATGGATATTGACACCATTACATA
>NZ_JABFCI010000177.1:0-218 GCF_017566105.1 Akkermansia sp. GGCC_0220 | reverse complement strand
CATATTCATGAAGCATATCTTCAACAAACCTTTTATATTTTTCTTTTTCGTTTTCTTTATCTAAAAGCATCCTGGTAGCATAATTATCACAAAATGAAACTATAAGTATAACTTTTGAAAGCTTATCATACCTGGAGAAAAATTTATAATAATTTTTTCTTTTATTGTCTGCAGTATCTTTAAAATACTTAAGTGGATACATATGAGCTCCTACAATA
>NZ_JABFCI010000176.1:0-218 GCF_017566105.1 Akkermansia sp. GGCC_0220 | reverse complement strand
TGTCGATATTATCGTTGATAGCAATAAAACGTACACCATAAGCCGGAAAAACACGTCTCATATAACGGCCGGTTTCAATATACTCACGTCCAAGTCTGGAAAGATCCTTTACAATCACACAGTTGATCTTTCCCTCCATAATGTCATCCATCATTTCTTTGAAAGCCGGGCGATCAAAAATCACACCGCTATAACCGTCGTCCACTCGTTCCGAAACA
>NZ_JABFCI010000017.1:0-67669 GCF_017566105.1 Akkermansia sp. GGCC_0220 | reverse complement strand
TCATCAACGGGAACGCGGACTTCCGTGACGGAGCCAACTCGGTGAACGGAAGCGTGGGCTACCGGTATGACTTTTAAGGAGAGTTGAGGTTTGAGAGTGGAGAGTGGAGCGGGGACGCTCTGCTCTCCGGACCCGCAGGGCCGTTCCGGCATTGTCCGGAACGGCCCTGCTGCGTCACGGAACATTGCATGCTGTGTGCCAACCGGATTATCAATGAGCGTTGGCGGACCGGTTCATTAAAGACGGGAAACATCAATCCAATACGGGACTACAAAAGGGCGCGGCTTGCAGCCGCGTTTCCGTTCAGTTGCCGCGTGGGCATGCGGCGCTCCATGACGCTTTTCTCCGGGAAACCCGGCATTCCCCTTCTCTACCTCCTCCGGGCGGGAGCCGCCGCGGGGGGAACAGGGGCTTTTCCGCCGGAGAACGGCGCAAAGCTCCAGGAAACATTGCTCAAAGGCCCCGTGCCGCGCACCTGGAACAATCCCCCCGCCAGCAGGAAGACGGGAGAGGTAATCAGCCCCGGCAGGCCGCGAAGCCCCAGCTTGAAATCAGAATTAACCTGCAAGTCGGCAAGGTGTATCCAGCCGCCGCCTTCCAGGGACATATTGCTGCCCTTGGCCGAGAAATTGCTGGTGCGGATATAGCCCTTCTCAATGGAAAAATCGCAGTCGGCCCTGGTGATCTTGTAATTGATCAGGTGGCCCAGGCCCGGAATATAATTGGAGAGGGCTTCCCCCAAAAAGCCGAAGAGGGGGATTTCCACCAGGTCCCCATGCACCAGGGCGGCCTCGCCCTTCGCCTGGATGGAGTTCATATTGCCTCCCTTGGATGAAAATTCAATGGCCCCGTGCACGGTGGCCTTCTCCATCTTCTTGCCGTAGGATCTCCCAATGGAGGTCAGGTTCATGTCCTGGAGGACAAAGGAGCCGTTCAGGGCGTCCCCGTCGTCAATCTGTGCCAGCACGCGCCCCGTAAAGGAGCCGTCCCAGATGGTGCCCTTCATCTTGTCCACCACCACCCACTGAGGGGAAATAAGAATTTCCCCTTTCGCCTTTCCAAGGTCCAGCGTGGTTCCCAGCAAGGGATAGCGCACGCGCCCCGCGGAGGCGTCAAAGCGGATGCGCCCCTTCATCAGCTTCATGTCGTCCCCCATCGGGAACATGCCTCCGCCGGAAAGCGTCACGGGCCGGGTAAAGACAAACTCCTTCAAAACCTTGGCGGCGTTGTCGGAAAACATGCGCATGGTATAACCGGGGTAGGCCTGCCCCTCCATGCCCAGAACCTCCACCGTATCCTGGACAAAGCGGAAATCTATGCTCTTGGCCTTGAGCGTGCACTCCGCGGGACCGCCGGACAACCCGGCGGAAGACAGGTAATTCCCGTTGGAAACCACCGTCGTCACGTTGGTCAGCACCAATTGGTCCGTCACCAGATGGGCATCCGCCCGCGCGGACTTCAGGTCCACGCCCTTGTACCGCGTATTCGTCGCGGAAACAGTGGCCTGCAAATCGTAAGCCTTTTCCAGATTGTACAGGCCCAGCGTCCCCTGGAAGGAAAGCTCCAGGCCGGAATCCTTGCGGAAGACGAAGCGGCTCATAAAAAAGTCGTCATCCTTCATGCCCAGCAGCCGGTCTATCGTTTCCAGCGGAACCGTGGACTGCCCCATCACGAACATCTGGCCGTCCAGGAAACCGTTGGCGAACAGCTCAAAAACGCCCTTCTCCATCCCGATCCGGCAATTCTGTACAAAAAGCTGGTTGGGGCGGTACTCCACCTCCACATTCGCCGTCTTCACGGGCACCTTGTTCCAGGCCAGGTTCTCCGCATTGATGCGCGCCCGGACCAGCGTGGGCTCCACAGGCTTGCCTTCCGGAATATCCAGCCTGCCGTGCACCCACAGGGACGCTTTTTCCGGCAGCTTCAAATTCTCGGGAATGGGCGCCAAATTCCCGGCCAGGGCTACCAGCAATTCAGGCTTCAAATCAGATTCCAGCGTGAAGACAAGATCGGTTCCCAGATAGCTGCCTTCCAGCTTCACATGGCCGTCCTCCCGCGCCAGGTCCAACTGGGTGACATTGATGGAGCGGCCGATCAATTCCCCCCTGGCGGCGGCGGAGGCGAACTCCACCCCCTGGTAGGAGACGTCCGTCACGGCCGCCTCAATCTGGAGGCGGTCCACCCGGAACGGCCCTTTCCAGCCCTTCCCCATTCCCACGGTGCCGTACACTTTCAATTCAGGGTCTCCCTTGATTTCCAGCGTAGGCGGCAGCTTCACGTCTTCCGGAGCAATGGACCGGGCCATGTCCAGCATCGCATGCATGGGCAGCGTGCTGTGCACGTCTATCTTGATCTCTCCGTCCACGCCCATCACCTTGCCGGAAAAAACGCCGCCGGGGTGCCGTATGTCCAAATCCGTCACATAAAAATTGCCGTCCTCATAGCTGAAATCGCAGGAGGCCCTCTGGAACTTTTCCCCCAGCACGGAGAAAGCTCCCATGGAGCCGGATCCCATGACGTTCAGATGCTCCACGCCCTCCCAGTTCTCCGTGAAAACCGCACGGCCTGACACCTGCACGTGCGGCTCGCTCAGGAACTTCATCTCCCGCGGCACCAGGGCTTCATCAACAATGGCTACGGCCCAGGACACCAGGGGGGCCGTGCTGCGGACATCCCAGATCAGGGAACGTTTCTTCAAATCGGCCTGGAGGGAAAGATTGACGAAGCCGGCCGTTTCCGCATCCCTCATGGTAAAGCGCTTGGCCATGATGACGGAATCCGCGTAATCCCCGCTGAACAGGAAATCCCTGACCCGGATTTTCCCGTACCTCAGGGAAGGAGCCTGCAAATCCATGCCCACGCGCACTCCCCCTTTCGGGTCGTCGCTCAAATTGACGGCCAGGCTGGGCGGAGACGCCTCCGGCCACTTCACCCGGTCCAGGTACTTCAGCACCTGGTTCAACTGCTCCCTGGCGGCGGCCATGTCTTCAGCCGTCAGCGTAAAATCTCCGGAATCCCCCTGCCCGATGGAAAACGCCCCCTGGGCAGTCACGCTGATACCCTGCACCACGGCATCAGCCTTCACGATGTCCACCATGCCGGGACGCCCCAGGTCCAGCTCCGCATTCAGCCCTGCGGTGGAAAAAACTCTTTCAGGCTTTTCCGCGTCCACGGGAAGATTGACGTCCAGCCCTTTCACGTTCAGCCGTTCCGGCACTACCTGCCCGTCTATCAGCTCCTTCCAGTTCAGGGCCACGTCCGCCTCATGCAGCAGGGCCACGGGGCGGCGCGCCTCCGGAGGAACACCAGGATCCAGCAGCTCCACGTTCTTCAAGGTCACCACGGCGCGGGGCCACAGGGAAATCTTCAGCGTCTCTATGTGGACGGGAATGCCTTTTTCCATCAGAGCCTGTTCCACACGCTGCACGACAAAGGAGGGAGCGCCCCAGATGGAGACATAACAGATGCACCCAAGCACCAAGGCGCCCAGCAAAATAATCACCGTAGGAACCAATCCCTTGATCCATCTCATGAATGTCCGATGAGCCATACGCCTTGTCTTGTTTGCACAGGTACCGCGACACGCTACCTTAAAATAAGAGACATTGCACCATCAATTTGTGTTGCCGATTTATTTTACGGCAACGGACATGCTGTCATGCGCCTTGAACAGCCCCGGGGTCCATCCGGTCAAACCATCTACAGGCGGGAATCCGCTTTCAATACCAACCCTATCAATCATGAACATCATCATTGACCGTGCATCTTCCCGTGGGCATGCCAACCACGGATGGCTGAATACATACCATACGTTCAGTTTTGCCAATTACTTCAATCCGGACCGCATGCAGTTCGGAGCCCTGCGCGTACTCAACGACGACACGGTTCTCCCGGAAGAAGGCTTCGGCACCCACCCCCACAAGAACATGGAGGTAATTTCCATTCCCCTGAAAGGACAGCTCCGCCACGGAGACAGCCTGAACAACAGCCATACCATCACCCGCGGAGAAATCCAGGTGATGAGCGCCGGAACGGGCATCCAGCACAGCGAATTCAACGGCAGTTCCACGGAACCCCTGGAATTCCTTCAAATATGGGTCATTCCGGACAGGGTCAACACGCCCCCCAAATACCGGGACTACGACATCAAGCCCCTGCTGAAGCACAATGAGATTTCCACCTTCCTGGCTCCGGAAACGGATATCTCCATCATGCAGCAGGCCTGGTTCTCCTGGGCGGAACTCGACCGGGGCGTGGAACGGGAATATCAATTCAAGTGCCAGAACACCGGGGTGTACGTCTTCGTGATAGACGGAGAAATCAAGATCGGAGACACGGTGCTGCACCGCCGGGACGGAGCCGGAATAACGGATACGGGCTCCATCACCATTGAAGCGGTCCAGAACTCTACCGTTCTGCTGATGGAAGTGGCCGTCTGACGACCGGAAAAATGCTCCAAGTTTCGTCTCTCCCGGGAGAGAGACTGGGAGACTCCGTGTTCTCAGCTTCCAACAGCAGAACACGAACGAGTTAGTAATGGCAAAAAAATAAATTTAGAAAAGCTTATCGGGCATCCTTGCTGCCACGTCCCTTGTACAGAAATTCCGTGGTTGAGTCCCGCCCTACAGTACGGTCCACAAGATCGTTGATTTCCCCTCCCTGATAGCCTGCCAGGCGGATATATTTGATCACCTCTCCCTTTTTTCCGGGGAACAGGCGAACCAAAGTAGGCACGAAATACCTTTCCATCCTCTCGACGGTACTTTTAATCTCCATATTCCTTCCGTCGTTGGCCACTATTTTGTTATTCAAATTAGTAGACATCCTTCCGCTCTCCGCTCCAAACGGATCAAGTTTTTCCTCCAGCGTAGTTGCTTTTTCCATGCGTTCGGCAACCGCTTTTTGATAATTCTGCCGGGCAACCTTTTCCCGTTCCGGCAAATCGTCAACATAGGCATTTCTAACTTTGTTCAGCATGCGGGCGGCATAAAGGCTGAAAAGAGGCGCCAATTCCTTCCGTTTCAGGGGCTGCTGGGTTGTGAATTCATCCAGATCATTCCGGGCTATTTTGAGAAAACGATCAAAAACGTCTCCCAAAAGCCGTAAATCTATGTTGTCGTTAAAGGAAGCCGTTGTCCTGCAATCATCATCCTCAAAAGGAAAAAGAGGCGCGAAGGAAACATAGTAGGCAAGCCAGAAAAACTTCCGCACAGATACTATATCTTCTGAATGAGGATAACTTTTGAGATGCCATTCCCTAGATTTTTTGTAAAATTCTTCGAGCTTGTTTTCCTTGAGCAAGACACCCAAGGCCTTGATATCTTCCGGAACATCACTTAAAGATTTGATATTACTAGGTTTTTCCAAGGGAACTGGAAAATCTGACGCATGTGAAGAAACCACGATTCCCATAAAGAGGGAGAGAAGACAAGACTGCATTTTCATAATCTAATTCCGTTAATTGGTTTCTTTAGGTCCCAAATAGTTATAATGATTTCCGGTACCATCTGAATAAGCCTGAGCCGTACATCCAAATTTCGACACTTCCCCACAAACGGCACTTATTCTTTGCGTTTGAGGATTGAGCATATAATAAAATTTAAAACTTTGTTCGACAACTTCTCCTATTTGTCCCACATCATCATTTCCAGAAGTTGCTATTGGTCCACCCCTGCCCTTATGAACGCGCCAGGAACATTTCCATTTCCAATTCTGCGGCAAAATATGTATTTTCTGTTGAATATCCTGATGGGCAACCGTTCCTTTAAGATGATCTTCAAACCGATTCGCCTTGTTAATTTCTATTACTTTATCAACTCCCTGACCTGTATGGCCAGGATCCAGAGTTTTTCGAGGATTGTTGGGATCGGAACCCAAATCCCGTTCAATGATTTTAATATTTTTAAAGGAGACGTTCGTAGGCTGCAATGTAACAACCAATTGGGCTGAAGGTTGCGTAGCGCCCCGGTTATTACAGCCTACCTCTGGTGTCCCGGTTCCCCTATGTGCGGCGGTCATTCCGGTGGGAAAAAATACGGCTATCGGATTTTGCATGGTCACTATAAGACCTTCGCTTGTTGTAACTTTCAGTTCGATGCTGGATTCGTTCTTAAGTTGATCTGGTGTCAGATCTTTTCTAGCCGTCAATGTAATTTCCGTTTTACCTTTAAAGTCGTTTTCTTCATTTTCTTTCACTAATTCCTTTCCTGAAACAAATTCCCATGTCAATTTTTCAATATCTCCCATGGGTTTTCCCGTCAACGTAAGAGTGAAGGATTCTCCTATGCCTATGGAACTTCTCTTTTTATCGTCTTCATTTTCTTCTCCCTTGATATAACAATCAGCGGAATAAAGGGCAGTTTTCGATTCAATGGAGAGCGCTCCCGTGTCTCCATCAGGCAACGGTTCTTCAGCCTGGGAACAAAAACAGCCCAATAGCGTGACCCCGCCAAACCAAAGAAAGATCAGGCAGTGTAAATATTTCTTGAACAGGGCCTCAATAGAGGGAGACATCATACTCAGGAAAGTTTCTCAAAAATAATATTTTCACCATAAACGTCAATAATAAAATGATACTTTCAAATTCCAGAAGTCCATAAAATATATATCTATCTCATGCAGACGCTTGCTTCCACCTGCAACACATGACAGGTGGCGGCTTTATTTACCAAAACCTTTTCCGGAAGAAGTCTTGCCCGGATTTTTCCTACTGCGCAGGAAGTGTCCCGCTCCCCATGCAAGCTGCACCAGACCGTAGCACAGGCAGCCCAGCACCACGCTGGAAACAATCCAGCCCGTGAGGAACTCCAGGCTTACCATGCCGATGCTCAACCCGTCAAACGGGGCCCAGGACCATTGCTGCACTCCCGTTTTCAGCATCTGCCAGTTCGCTCCGGACGTGGGGAGCCCCACAAGGGAAAAAAGGAACCACCCCAGCCACCACTGGGCCGGAATGGCGAAAAAGGTGAAGCCGGGAGGGGAAAGCCACGCCATCAGGATGGCTACGGGAATATTGCCCTTGCGCCACAGGCTGGCGAAAACGCCCCACAGGCTCTGCATGGGCAGCGGGGCAATTGCCGCCGCGGCCCCCCAGGCGGCGCCCGTAGCTACAGACTGCCTGTTCCAGGACCAGTAGACGGGGTCAAAAACCCTGGCGGAAAGGAATTTGCTGGCCCACGATTTTTTACGCACCTCCGTCAGCAGGTAAAGCCTGACCTTGCGCATCAATTGCCTGTAGCGGTGTTCCATTCGCCGCAAAGTCTCCTATAAATCCGGGCTGAATCAATCGTAAAATGTTCCAGCGCGCGCCATGCCGCCTTTTTGCCCCCAAATGCCTTTCTTCGCGCGGTTTTTCTTGATTCCCCATGCAGTTTCATGAAATACCTGCGTACGCACCTTCCTTCCGAATCATGAGCAAGCAACGACTCGACGTCCTTCTGGTTTCCCGCAATCTCGTAGAATCCCGGGAACTGGCCCAGAGGCTTATCATTGCCGGAGAGGTGAGCGTGGGTGGCCACCCTTCCACCAAACCGGGCCTCAAGGTCAGTGAAGACGCGGAAATAGCCATCCGGAACCGCCCCCGCTACGTCAGCCGCGGCGGCCTGAAAATGGAGGGAGCCCTGAACGCCTTCCCCGTCTCCGCGGAAGGCAAGGTCTGCCTGGACATCGGCGCGTCCACCGGAGGCTTTACGGACTGCCTGCTCCAGCACGGCGCCGTCAAAGTGCACGCGATCGACGTCGGCACCAACCAGCTCGTCTGGAAACTGCGGCAGGATCCCCGCGTCGTCGTGAAGGAGAAATTCAACGCCCGCTACATGACTCCGGAAGACATCGGGGAACAGGTGGACCTGATCGTCTCCGACGTCTCTTTCATTTCTCTGAAAAAAATCCTGCCCGCGGCCTTCCCCCTGCTTAAGGACGGAGGGGACGCCCTGGTGCTCATCAAACCCCAGTTTGAACTCCAGCCGGAAGACATCGGCCCCGGCGGCATCGTCCGGGACCCGGTCCTGCACCAGCGGGCGGTGGACTCCATACGCGCCTTCGTCACGGAAGAACTAAACCGCTCCTGGATGGGCTGCGAGCCCTCCCCCATCACCGGAACCGACGGGAACCATGAATTCCTGGCGTGGCTCAAGTAGCCGGAACCCTTTTCCTGTGAGGCATGACGCGCCCCAGGAACGCAGCGCAGACAGTCCTCCCCTGCTCCCCGCTGACGCCGCACGCTGCCGGCGGAGCGGAACTTTCCTTCCCCGGCGAGTCAGAGCCTATGGTACACGTCATCGAACGGGACTCTGTACCGCTCGCCCCATATACCTTTCTCTCCGTCCCGTATGCCGCAGGGGACTACCATATTGATCCCGGCGCCATGAGGCAATTTCAGCAGTTTTTTCATCCGCTTGCTGTCAAATCCCTCCAGCGGGCAGGTATCGTATCCTTCAGCGGCCATGGCAATCATGAACGTCTGGGCGGCGAGGGCGCAGGATTTGTTGACCGTGACGCGCATATCGCACTCCGAGACTTCGCGCATCATGGGGCGGAAAAGGCCGATGCCCCTGGCCAGCAAAGCCCGGAAAGCCCCCAAAATACCGCAGCAGCGCGCATAGAGGAACGGCATCAGCTTTCCATAGTATAATTCCCGGTCCCTGATGCGTTTGGCCTGGCGTTCCTCCGGGCTGTTCCGCCGGATGTTTCCACGCTCGAATTCGAGGACGAATTGCGCCCGCTGCCGGTACAGGTCCTGCCGCGTCACGAAAACGACTATTTCCGAAGCCGTGGCGGCAGCCGGCTGGCCTAGGCAGGCCCCGGCAACGCGGGCTATCAATTCAGGCCGGGTGATTTGGAAGAATTCCCACAACTGCATGTTGGAACTGCTGGGAGCCAGGGAGGCCAATTCCAGGCAGTGTTTCACCTTTTCAGGGTCCAGCGGTTTATTTTTATCAAATACCCGCACGGCCCGGCGGTAATTCAAGGCTTCTTCCAAATTCATGCCATTCACCGCCAACTGCTATTGATTAAACCGTCCCATGACCGTTTCAGCCATCTTTTCCGAACTGAACGGGTCCTGGCCCGTGATCAGATTTCCGTCGGCCACTACTTCCGGCATCATCGGAATCAATGACTTCTTGTAATCCGCCCGCCGTTCCTTCAGCGCGGATTCCAGATCGAAAGGCACCTCCTTTTTCTTTCCGGCCAGACCTTCCTCAAACCAGCTGAATCCCGTGACCTTCTTATCTTTTACCAGATATTGTCCGTCCGAGAGCTTCACGTTTAACAATCCGCATACGCCATGGCAAATAGCACCAACTATTTTATTATTTTCATAGTGGTTTTTGATGAGTTCCTGCAGAACGGCGTTATCCGTAAAATCGAACATCGCGCCGTGGCCTCCGGCCAAGTAAATGCAGTCGAACATCTCACCGGAAACTTCATCCAGGCTTTTCGTGTGCCGCAGCACATCCCGGAATTCCGAATCGTCCCAGCAGCTTTTGGACAGTTTGTCCATGTACATCGTTTTCAGACTCATGGGATCGACGGGGGTGTCGCCTCCCTTCGGACTTGCGATGACGATGTCATATCCCCGCTTTTTCGCGCTGTCGTAAATGTGGGTGAGCTCGCTGAGCCACAATCCCGTTTCCTGTTTTCCGTCGGGAAACATCCCGGTTCCGGTTACGACCATCAGTATCTTCATTTGTTTCATATTTCTGTTTTTCCTGTTCTATCTATAAAAACCGGCCATCATCTGTAATTCCTGAATGAAATATTAATTACACACTGCCGGATATATTTATTTTTCATCTATTGGCACCTTCAACCATGCACGGAAAATGAAACTCTTGTCAATGCGCCACTCCATCCTAATAAAAAGGTGCAGCCGGTTAAACGGCCAATCCGCCATCCCCCTTTTAAAGGAAATCCCTGACAGGAACTCCGGGTTTGCCTCCAGGCTCCGGAACCGCATCCGGAAACAGGAAAACACGTCCCACACAGCATTAAAACTCATTCATTTTTAATAAACAACAAAAATATCACTCCCATTTCATCCCACCGGACCAGCCATGGTAGGGAAAAACGGACCTTCTTTATTACCTGCCGGCCTGCGTCCACCGGAGCAGCCACGGCTGTTCCACACTCCCCTCAATGACACAAAATCTTCCTTCACGGGACCAACGGTCCGGACATACGGAGCTCCCTCCACGCCATCCCCGCTGGAAAAAGAAGATTCCGCCTTCCTTCATTCCATCAAAAACGCCGCCTTTCCACGGAACCGGGAAAAGCGGCGTGTTCGTTGTTGAACGGATAATTAAAGCTGGGAAGCGGCGCCCTTGTCCAGAAGGAACTTGGCGTTCGGGTGCTTCTGCAGGTAGGAGGCGGCCACGTCCACCGTCACAGGCCCCTGAACGGCCTTCTTCACGATGGAAGCCTTCTTTTCGCCCCAGGCCATCAGAGCCACTTCCCGGGCGCCCATGATGGTGGCCACGCCCATGGTGATGGCGGTGGTGGGAACGTTTTCAATGCCGCCGAAAGCGGGGGCGGCGTCGGAACGGGTCAGTTCGTCCAGATGCACCTGGCGGGTGATGGTGGTATCGTCGGAGCCGGGTTCGTTGAAGCCGATGTGGCCGGTGCGGCCAATGCCGAGAATCTGGAGGTCGATGCCGCCGCAGTCCTTGATTTTCTGTTCGTAGGCGGCGCAGTGGGCGGCAATCTCGTCACCCTTCACCGTGCCGGAGGGCAGGTTGATGTTCTCCGGCTTCATGTCGATGTGGTTGAAGAGATTGGTGTGCATGAAGTACCAGTAGGATTCCGGATGGTCGTGGTCCAGGCCGCTGTATTCGTCCAGATTGAAGGAGATGACGTTGGCAAAGGAAAGGCCTTCTTCCTTGTGCAGGCGGACCAGCTCCGCATAAAAGGGCAGCGGAGTGGCGCCCGTGGCGAGGCCAAGAACCACGTTCCTGCCTTCGGCGGCGCGCGTGCGGATCAGTTCCGCAACTTCTCCTGCCAAAGCCTTGGCAGCATCCTGGGGAGTTTCAAAAGTTTCTACTTTCATAACGCGCCACATTTTACTTCGTTTCCGGGCATTTTCAACCGAAATAGTCCCGGAATGATGCGCATTGGTTCACTTGTGCGGAAAATTCCAGGGAACGGAAGCCTTCACCCTTCCCGCTGCGGAAAATGACCGCAGGCTTCTGCCACAGCCGGATGGATATTCGGCTGAAAGACGCGCCCTTTAATCAGAAAAGGCCATTTTTAATATTACTTCGCTACCATCCAGTTCCCCTTCAGTTGCCGCAAAGGTTTGCGGCGCTCCTGACTGCCAAGGAAGGAAAACCCGGTTTGTTTTGATTTACGAGGGCCGGGAGGCCCTTGTTCCCGGGGCGCGGACATCAAGAGAGACAGCGGAGGTTCACGGCTTAAATGGAAAACGGCCAACTGGAAGCGTAGGGTTGAGCCGTTCATCTTTCACATTCATCCGTTCCGCGCGTTGCATGCTTCGCTTTCCGTCCAGCCACCAGGCGGGTTCTCCCGGCCTTCCCTCCCGAACCATCATCCGGAGCATGGCAGGGAGCTTATTTCTTACTTCCCACAAGGGCATAAACAGCACGGGAAGAGAAAAAAGCTTTTCTCCTTTAACAGACATCCCCTTCCCTCCGGCAGCCGCGGCCCTTGCGCCACCCCTCCGCATTACCCTTGAACTTTCCACCCTGATCATGTATTGCCTTTCCTGACATGGCAGGTTTGATTATTTCTCCAAGAGCACGCATTTTTCAGGGGCACGACTGGGTTTACGGCACGGAAGTGCGCAAGGTCTTCGGCAATCCCCAGCCGGGGGACGTCGTGGCGCTGAAGGATTTCAAGGACCGCTTCCTGGGATCCGCCATGTTCAACCCCCATTCCCAGATCGTCGCCAGGCGTTTTTCCCGCCGCAAGCAGGAACTGGACGGGGACTTTTTTTCCAGGCGCATCAGCCAGGCGGTGGAACTGCGCCGCCAGTGGCTGCCGGAGGAAACGCTCACGCGCCTCGTCTGGAGCGAGTCTGACGGCCTCCCCGGCCTGATCGTGGACCGTTACGCGGATTACCTGGTCGTCCAGACGCTGACCATCGCCATGGAGCACCGCCTCCCCATTATCCTGAACGTTCTGGAAGACCTGCTTTCCCCCAGGGGAATCATCGTCAGGAACGATTCCCCCATGCTGGCGGCGGAGGGCATTGAGCCTTCCGTCCGGGTGGCGCGCGGGCAGGAGCCGGAACCCTTCGCCGCACGCAGCGGGAACGTGCAATTCATGATTGACCTCCAGACGGGGCAGAAAACAGGGCTGTACCTGGACCAGCTGGACAATTACGCCGCCGTGGCCCGTTTTGCCCGCGGACGCCGCGTGCTGGACTGCTTCTGCAACCAGGGCGGCTTTGCGCTGGCCTGCGCCCTTGCCGGAGCCGCGGAGGTAACGGCCGTGGACGTATCCCAGGACGCCATGGACGCCGTGGCGCGCAACGCCCGGCTGAACGGGGTTTCCGTACAGTGCGTTACGGACAACGCGTTCGACTTCCTGAAAAAGGAGGCGGCCCTCGTCCGGGACGGAGGGGAGCACAAGTGGGACCTGATCATTCTGGACCCGCCCTCCTTCACCAGAAACAAGAAGTCCGTGCATGACGCCATGCGCGGGTATAAGGAAATCCACCTCCGCGCCATGAAGCTTCTGGCCCCGGGAGGCATTCTTTCCACCTTCTGCTGTTCCCACCACGCCGGGGCGGACCTGTTCCGGGAAAGCGTTCTCGACGCCGCCATCGATGCGCCCGCCACCCTGCGCCTGATACAGCAACACGGCCAAAGACCGGATCATCCAATTTTACTGAACATTCCGGAAACGGAATACCTTAAGGGCTTCACTTATGAACTGCTTCCCGGCAGATGATTTTGTTATTATAACAATATCCTTCTTTCCGGCCTGATATTGTAAAGAATACGATGTTGTTTTTCCTGAATAAAAACAATCGTTTCAATGAAAAAATACTTGCTTATCCCTTTTTCCTGTCCTATATTGCGTTTCGAGCAGGTGAGCGCTCGTTAAAAAAGCTCTCTGGATCTTAACGGATCCAGTTTCATAGGGTAGTTGGGGCGCCCCGGTCGTTTTACGACCGGGGCGACTTTCTTTTTCAGGGAATGTCTGGAATTGCATCTTTTCAATCAGGCGGTTTTATAGTAGGGTAATGGAAATAACCCACATTTCCCTTCATGCATCCTGCCGTAGAACAAATCCGCCAGTACCTGCAATTGATCGCCCTGCAATTCGTGCAACATCCGGAACAGGCGGAATTGCGCGTTGCGGAATCCCCGCAGGGAGACGCCGTCCGCTTCCGCCTGATTCTGGAAAAGACGGACGTGGCCCGCATCATCGGCCGCAACGGAATGACGGCCTCCGCCATCCGCTCCCTGGCGAAGGCGGCCGGGGAAAAGCACGGCCTCAAGGTCATCGTGCACATGCTTTCCCATGAGGAGGCGGCTGAACAGCCGTAAGCGCTCCCGCGCCCTATAATTCCACATCCAGCACCAGGGCCAGCAGATTGAACTGGTCCGGCGTCTCCACACGGAGGGCGAAGCAGGACTGTTCATCCATGCCGTAGTTGTGGATCATCCGCACGTAGCCGGAATAAGGCTCCGCCACGCCGTACCTGCCGGGCTGGAAATCCCTCCACGCATCCGGATGGCCTGTTCCGTAACGGAATTTCAGGGTGCTTTCATGAAGGAGCGCCCGCGCGCCAAGCTGCTTTTTAAACCTGCCCAGCGTCTCAAGCGTCTCCAGGGGCATCGTCCTCACCTCCGCCGGAGCGGCCAGCCCTACGGTCACGGTTTCTCCGTCCAGCCTGCCGGGACAGGCGGCATTCCCCTCCCCATCCACGCTGATGGGCAGGCAGGCTCCCTCCCCGTCCAGCAGGAGGGCGCCGCACCCCGCCAGATGGCCCAGGCCGGCCATCTTCTCTCCCTGCACCACGGCCTCCGTGCAGGCATCCAGGCAGACGTTGCCGTCCGCCAGGCGTTCCACCGTGATGCAGGCCCGCTTCCCTTCCCCGCGCGCCACGGCAAACCACACCTCTTCATCCGGCGTGCCATGGGAGCCGCGCAGGGACGCCACGGACAGGATGCGTCCATGCTCCAGGCGGTGGGCGTGCCACGCCGCCACGTTCTGCTCCCTGTTCAGCGTCATGCACACGGCGCTGCCGTCCCCCAGCACGCACCAGACGTGGAACGCCGTGCTCCTCTGCACCGTCCAGTCCACAATCCCCGCCGCCAGCAGGTGGTCGGACAGCAGGCTGACGTCCCGCGTCTGGTAGCCGTCCGCCTCCAGGGAATAGAACAATTCACGGACCTTCATCCCTCCCTGCTGCACGAACAGAAGGCTGTTTTCCACCGTCAGGGCGTCCAGAGAGGCGGACCCCACCCCGGAATGGCGCTCAAACCCGGCATTGGACGCATTCAGCCCTTCCGAGTTGGAGGCGGACAAGCGCCACTCTCCCTCGCTGGTGCCGATCATCAGCCCCCGGAGGGAGGCAATCCAGGAGATGCGGTTCTGCTGGGAGGCCGCCATCGTCAGAATCATGGGAGAATCCGACGGAATGCCGGGAGTGAACGCGGAAAAATCATCCACCCTGCTGGCCCACAGCGTCTGCGGCTGCCCCGGCGTACCCCCGAACCACAGCCGCCCCTGGTGGAACTCCACCGTGCACGGATAGCCGTTCCGGACGCCGAACGCGCCGAATGACCAGTCATTGGTCTCGCAGTCGCCCAGCACGTAATAGGACAGGTGAAGGGCGTTCGCGAGGTAGGCGCTGCGGGGGGAAACATATTCCTCCACTACCATTTCATGGTTGAAGGAGCCGGCGGCGGCCCGGAACACGGGCGTTCCCGTGGAAACGCCGTTCCTGTACGCCATCAGGCGGATTTTATAGTAGGACATTTCCTCTTCATTGCCGCTCAGGGTGAAGTTGTTCCGGAACCCGTCCCGCTGCTGGAAGCTCTTCACGGAATGCCACACCAGCTCCGGCTGGTTGGGAAGGTAGTTGGAGCCGTCCGGATACCCCCGGCAGATTTCCCACTCCGCATCCCAGGTGCCCGTCGTTTCCAGCGTCCACGCGCCGCTGACATGGACGCGGGCGCTGGCATCGGAACCTTTTTCAAAAAAGGCCGTGTACCGCTCCGGGCGGTTCACTCCGGGCTGGTAGTCGTTTTTCCGGCTGAAATCACGGATGCAGGTATAGGCCTGCCGCCAGCCGTCTTCCCGGTCCATGGAAAAAGTCTCCCCCTTGTAGAGGTCCCGGTCCAGGTTCGTCAGATGGTAAAAGGGCATCTGCGTTCCCTCCACGACAGCCTCTCCGTACTTCCTGGTGACGCGCAGGAATTCCCTTCCCTCCATTTCCGGCGTGAACACATCCTCGTCCGCCGTGGCCAGCAGCCTGTTGGCGCTGCCGTCCCGCACCATGCGGCATTCCAGCCTCACGGCATTGAACAGGGAGCTTTCATAGGGCATGCCGGAAAACTCCAGCGCCTCCAGCCTCCAGTCATCGTCCGCATGGCGGGCCAGCGTCATGGGCGGCGTGGACGGCTCCACGCAGTAAATCACATCATTCAGCTGCTGCATCCGGAGGTTCCCCACCTGCTCGTCCGTCTTCCACGGGGTAGGCGTTTCCAGCACGCCGCCCTCCGCATCCGGCAGGGGCGCGCCGTCCTTGAAATACCGGATGTAGCCGCGCCCCACTTCCAGCATGAACTGCACGCCCGTGGAGTACTTGAAGGAAACCAGCCTCACGGCCCCCTCCGTACACCCAGCGCGGACGACCAGGCGCGTTCCCGGCCTGCGCCGGAGTCCGCCGAAGGGACTGACCAGGAAATTCCTCAGCCGGGACGCGCCGCGGGACACAGGGTCCAGGTCGGCGCGCCCGGCCAGCCACGGGGTCAGTTCCCCGGCGGTGAAACTGAGCCGCTGTAATACTTGTTTTGCCATATTCCTCCCCACCAAAGCAGGGAGGAGGAAAAGCCGTCAACACGCCTGAAAGGTGATGTGAAGAATCGCCTCTTCCGGCGCCTGCCTGTTTCAATCTCCTTTGCGCACCATATACGGAACAGACTAACCATTTATTGGTATAAAATTTTCATAACCCTATATTTCAAAAACCCATATTGACGGATAATATGTTTTTATATAAAATTCAATTATTCTTTTATAAAATGCCGCTAACTCCCCCTTCATTTCTTTCCCGTTTGTCGATCCTCATTCTGATGATTCTATTCAGTTCCGTTTTTCTGTGGGCTGATGAAGAAGAGGAAGACACTCTGGAAGAAACGGAAGAAGAAGCCACCGGCCCCCTGCAAATTAAACAGCACTTTGTTCTGCAGATTATTACATCAAAGGCGGAACAGGAGATAAGGAAGAGGATCGGAAAAGGAAAAACATCGGGATCGGTGAAAAAATCACTTTCTTGCTTGTCGGCAAACCGAAAGGCGCCATCAAAGAACTTAAATGGGATATAGAAGGGAATGGGTTCAAGCAAGTTAATACCGAACAACTCCAGGGGGAATTAAAAATTGCCCTGACTGCGAAGGATGACCTGGAGAAGGACGCGACCGCAAAAATCAAAGCAGAAACAAGTGAAGGTCAAAAAGCTGAAATTACTATCAATATCAGAATCCCTAAAAAGTTAAAGAAAGAAAAATTTGAGGGTATAATAGACATGGGAGACGGAAACCCCATATCTACTGATATGTTTCAATTCTCCAAAGGGGAACATGGCCTTTTAGGCTTTATTCAATTAACGCTTTCTCCTACTAACGTCAGTTTCAAAAAGATCAAAATCATTGAACGGGATGGGGGCCTCATGTGGGAAGGGAAAAATTCCAAGCCTCCAAAAACTAAACCAGAACTGGCGAATGAACATAAAACTTGTAATCTTGCCGGTTCCGTTGGAAACAAAAATCATTTTTATGACATGGTAGGCGATAATCGTCTTATCGAAGAAATTATAGGAACAATTAAGAATTCGAAATATAATCCTCAAAAATTTTGGCTTGTATGCAAATTATATGTACATAGAGGACATGGAGGAGAGGGAAGCGAAGCAGAAGATACCATTCTGTTGAGCACAACTAATCAAAAATATCATATAGAAGCCATTGATGAATCTACGACAAATACGATTGTCGAAAAATTCAATATTAAATTTGAAAGAAACAGCAATGATGGCTAAAACCTTGATGAAAATACTGCCACGCTTATTCCTTTGTTTTGTCTTGCCAATAATCGGCTGGAATTCCGCCTTGGCTGCTCCTGAGTTGGAAAGCCCGGACTGCATTGAGCAGTACAAACACCCCTCTCCCGGTATCGGAGAACTTGCCGCCATGCTGAAAGACAAACGGTTCAAATCCTTTTACAAGAAGATGGAACAAGATGCCCTCACTTTTAAACTGACAACGCAGGATAACATCCATGCTGAGTTAAAGGAAAAAGTCTGGCATTGCTACCTCGCCGCCCTGGCCCCCATTTTTACCTTTAAGACCTACCGGGAAACGGAACCGGATGTCGATATGGACGATGCGGAGGACCTGAACCGTAAATCCATGGTATGCGGCCATCTGGAAAAATATATAACCCTGGTCCGAAATTCCGGGAAAATGAAACCACCCCTGAAAAAAACGGTCATTCGGAAACTTCTGCTTCCCTATTACGCCCGTATTCTGAAACAGTTTAAAAATGCCGGAGAGAAGAATCCCTACAGGATTGCAGCCTATAAAGATCTTAAAGATATGCCTGCCCAAACAGAGGAAAGCCGGAAACGCTCTGAAGAACAGGTGAGAAAACTCAAGCAACTCAGCATGAGAGAGCTTAAGATTCTTATCAATGATGTAGCATGGGGAGAGTCTTTCATTGAAGCAAGAAACGTCATGGTGGAAGACGAAGTCAAGCATCTGGAAAAAGTGTTCATGGAATTGCTCGTCTCCGAATTTCCCGGTCAATATTCCAAGGTAGAAGAATTCCTGCTTCAATCCGGATACACCAGGGAAGACATTCCCAACCTGATTGACCGCACCGTTGGCCGTGAACCTGAAACCGACTTTCTCTATCAGGGCAGGCACCGGGTTGAACATGACCGGCTTCTTAAAAAGAAGGGAAAGAAATAAAAACACCTGTTCCCCTTTGAAGAATAACCTTTCAAAAGCACCTGCCATAAAAACGGCAGGTGCTTTTTCAAGTCATTACTTTCGTAAAGAGCGGGGAAACATTGAATATCCAGTCCTTCCCTACAGGGCAATGGCCCAGAGCACCTTCAGGTAGCGGCCTTCCGGGTATGTGCTCAGGAAGGGGTGGTCCCAGCCGGGGCCGGTCATCGCCATGATCTGGAGCTTGCGCCCCTGCCGCTGGGCGGCCTTGATGACGGTGTGCTCAAACTCCGCAGGGGAAAGCAGGCCGGAACAGGAACAGGTGACGAACAGGCCGCCGGGCCGCACGCACTGCAAGCCCAGCATGTTGAGGTCATGGTACTTCTTGATGCCTTCCTCATACCCCTCCCTGCCGATGATGAATTTGGGCGGGTCCAGCAGCACGGCGTCAAACAGCCGCCCATTGCGCACCATCTGGCGCGCGTAGACAAAGGCGTCCGCATGCACGAAGTCGATGCGCTGCTGGTTGATATTGCCGTTCCTCTTCGCCATGGCGATGGCCTTTTCATCCAGGTCCACGCCCGTGACTTCCGCCGCTCCTCCCAGCATTTTGGCGGCAATGGAAAAGCCGCCGCTGTAGCAGCACAGGTCCAGCACCGCGGCCCCCTTCACCAGGGAGGCGAATTTAAGGCGGTTGTCCCGCTGGTCACAGAAGAAGCCCGTCTTGTGCCCCTGGGCGAAGTCCACTTCATAAGTGATGCCATTCTCCACAATTTTCACCAGCCGGACCGGAGCGGGGGATTCCGGAGCGTCCTCCGCGCGGATGCCCTCCATGCGGGCAATGCCCTCATCCACCTGCACCACATGGCGCTTTGTGCCGCACAGGCGGTGGAGCAGGGGCAGCCAGCGGTCCAGCCTCTGCCAGACGGCCAGCGTGCTCACCTCCAGGCTCAGCACGTCCGCGTAACGGTCCACCACCAGGCCGCCCAGGCCGTCGGAGTCACCGTGCAGCACGCGGTAAGCGTTGGTGGTTTCATCCAGGCACAGAATCTCCCGGCGCAGCTTCACGGCGCGTTCCAGGGCGGCGTCCAGGTCCCGCTCGGTAAAGGCGTCCTTCCCGTGGTACACCACGCGCAGGGGCGTGCGGCTGGCCTCGTTCCAGAAGCCCGCGCCGAACAGTTCCCCGTTCTTGTCATAGACGTGCACCAGGCTTCCCGGGGCTATTTCCCCGCTCACGGAGCCGAGCATGCGGGGGAAAACGGCGGGATTGTACGTGAAGTATTTCAGCTCCACCCACGGCGTGAGCCATTGTTCACTGCCCTCCGGGGACTTGTTGACAAAAAGGTTCTTTTTGGGAGCCGTGCGCGGGCGCCCCGGCTGGGAGCGGCGGTCCCGGTAGGCGGGCCTGGGGCGGGAATCGCTAGAATCACGGGAATTGCGGAAATCGTTCATGAAATGCGGGAGAGGAAGGTTGAATCTGAGGCATAGCGGGCCACGGCCAGGTCGATGGCCTCTTCATACGTCCTCACGGGCCGCTTCATCAGGGAAGCGAGCCGTTCGCAGGACATGGCGGTATGCCGGGGCCGAGCATCCCTGAAACCGGCCTGTTCGTCGAGCTTTTGTTCCGCCACGGGCGGCAAAGAAGGCAGCAGCCCGTGCTTCACGGCGCATTTCAGAGCGGTCACGGCATAACCGTGCCAGGAGACGGGTTCCCCGGACTGGCACAGGTGCAGCACGCCGGACGCGTCGCTTTCATAGGCCAGGAAACGGAGCCACCCGCACAAATCCTCCACCCACGCGGGCATGGACCATTTGTCCGCCACGGCGGAGAGGGGTTCTCCGTTCAGCGCCTTCCGCAGCACCATCTCCGGGAAGGAGGGCCGTTCCGGATTGCCGAACACCCAGGAAACGCGGGCAACCAGCGCCTCCGGCATTTCCTCCCGCACGCGGAGTTCCGCCTCCAGCTTGGATTCTCCGTACACGTTCACGGGGCGGCACTTGTCCGACTCCGTTTTCAGGCCGGCCCTCCTGCCGTCCAGCACGTAGTCCGTGCTCAGGTGGATGAAGCGCATGCCCTCCAGGCGGCAGATGCGAGCCATCATCTCCGGGGCCATGGCGTTCACGCGGTGCGCCGTCTCCGGATCATCCAGGCAGGCCTCCAGGCCGCTCACGGCGGCGCAGTTCACCACGTGGGTGGCGCCGGAGGAAAGCAGCACGTTTTTCAGGGCTTTTAAATCCTTTAAATCACAGGCGTCCCGTCCGCATCCCACCACTTCCATGCCTTCCTCTTCCAGATGCGCCGCCAGGCGGCTCCCCACACGGCCGCCCGCTCCGAACACCAATGTTCTGTACATGACACGGAGCTTAGCCATTCCCCCTCCAAAATCCAATGAAAACCTTTTTTCATCGTGACAAAAGATTGAAAGGCTGTTTGAATTAAAGTTGTGTTTTACCATGAATATTCTTTAACGGCCTGCGGTCCGCTGAACGCCAGAGCCGCGGAAGTATGCAGGAAAGGAGCCCTCATTAAAACGGATGAAGGCGGGTACGGCTGCATCCAGCCGTGGCCGGAGCTGGGGGACGCCACGTTGCAGGAGGAACTGGACGCGCTCAGGAAGGGAAGCCCGCTGCCGCTGGGCATCCGCGCCTTGGAATGCGCCCGGACGGACGGGGAGGCGCGCGCGAAGGGCGCCAGCCTGTTTGACGGCCTGCACATTCCGGCCAGCCACGCCACGCTGCCCTCCTGCGTCAGCCCCGCCACCATCCGCATCATGGAATCCAAGGGGTTCAAGGCCGGAAAAATCAAGGCCAGCCCCAACCTGGCCGCCGCCCTGGAACGGCTGACCATGCTCGCCTCCATGGTCCCCGCCTGGCGCTGGCGGCTGGACTTCAACGGCTGCCTGAATGAAAACGACGCCCTGAAATTCTGGAAATCCCTGCCCCACCACCTGAAAACCCGGATAGACTTCATTGAAGACCCGTGCCCCTTCTCCGTCCAGAGCTGGGAACGGCTGGTGGACGCCGGCATGCCGCTGGCCCTGGACATGGGCTCGGACTCGGAGCACCAGCCGGCCATCTCCTCGGATCTGCCCATCATCCGCATTGTCAAGCCCGCGCGGGAAGCCACGCCGGAGTATCTTTACGAGCCCCCCGTGTTCACCACCGTCATGGACCATCCCGTGGGGCAGCTCTGGGCCGTTTACCAGGCGGCGGACTACTACCGCAACGCCCTGCCCACGGAAATTCCCCTCTGCGGCCTCTGCACGCACCTCCTGTTTGAGCCGGACCCCTTCCTTGACCAGATGGGCGGCATGAACCCGCAGGTGGCCGTTCCCGCCGGAACGGGCCTGGGCTTTGACGGGATGCTGGAAGCCCTGCCCTGGAAAAAACTCTGACAGGACGCCGCGCTCTCCCGGAACCCCGCGCGGGCACAAAGAAGGCATGAAGCGGAACGCGCTTCATGCCTTCGTCATTTGCCCGGGAACAACCGGAAAAGCCCTTTACTTCGGTTCCGCGGCGAACTTGAGGCCGGGATACTCCTTCACGTTGCAGCCGGGCGTCTTGGGGTTCACCTGCACCGGAACGAACGTGAACATCCACCGGCGCGCGGAATTGTTGCTGGGGCTCTTCACCAGCACGCGGTTCCAGCCCTTCTTCAGGGGAACCATGGAAGGCTCCCGGAAATGGTAGTTCTCATCCACCAGCACGCCGCCGTTGCGCGGCTTCTTCCATTGCGGGGGGGCAATCTCCTGCCCGTTCACGAAGAACCTGGGATTCGCGTGGAACCACTTGCCGGGGACGCTCGCCGGGCCGTTGCGCCAGTCGGACGTAGCCCAGGTATGGCCGCTGATCCAGAAGGGCACCGTCTGCGCCTTCGGGGAATAAATCCAGGTCTGCGCGTAATAGGTGTGGTTCTTGTGGGGATAGGCCCCCATCTTCGCTCCGTTGAACAGCGTCGGGAAATCGCAGTAATGCTTGAAGATGATGGTGGCTCCGGTGTAGGCGTCCTTGGACCACTCGTAGGTAACGCCGTCAATCTCGTAGGAATCCTTCATCTTCCCGGTCTTGTTGTCCGCCTCCGGGGCGAACTCCGTTTCCGTCTTCCCTCCGTTGGGAATGGGGCCCAGCAGCTTCCACGGAATATTGGCCTGCCGCACGTAATTGAACTCCTTGTTCACGAAGAAGCGGTCCCGGATGGCGAGCACGCGGTTTTCATACTCCGCAAATCCTTTCAGCAGCGGGTCCCCCTGCACGGGCAGGTTGGAGAAATACTTCATGTACTCGTCCTGGTTGGGGTCTCCCTGCACCTTTTCATGGGGATTGTTCCACAAGGGCTCGGAAACGAACGCCATCCCTGCGTAAACGGGCGTCTGGAGAACCTGGTTGCGCGGGTCCGTAATTTCCAGGTCCGGGAAGGAGCACAGCATCATGCCCAGGCCGTCCGCATTCTGGAACGGGCAGGCCCGGCGGAAGTACATGGTCATGGCCGTTTCAAACGGATCGAGGTGGTTCAGGTAGGTCTCCAGGGAATCCACGTACTTGGACCCGTTGACAGGCCACGCGCCGCGGTTCTGGCGGCCGGACCACAATTGCAGGATGGAGCCGTTATAGCCCTTAGGCGTCAGGCCGGGGTGCCACCTCATGGGCGTGCGGCCGCAGGACTCCACCGCATTGATGTATTCCTTCAGAATGTCATTGTTCACCTGCTCGTCCTTGCCGTGGGCCTCGTCCGTGCCGATGTGGATGATGGGCATCTTCTCCTTGGGAACCAGGGCGCACATCTCCTTGATCAGGGCCACCAGGGCCTTCGTGGCCTTTTCATCGCTCATCTTCACGTTGAGCGCCTTCCGGAACGCCTGGCTGTGCCCCGGCATGTCCATCTCCGGAATCAGCAGGATGTTGCGCAGGCGGCAGTACTCCACGAGCTGCTTGAACTCCTTCTGCGTATAGAATTTGCCCGGCATGCGGGTGAAATTCTTGGGATCATTCAGTTCCGGATAAATCTTGGACTCCAGCCGCCAGCCGGGATGCTCCGTGAAATGGAAGTGGTACACGTTCAGCTTAAGCTGCGCCATGGAATCCAGCTCCTGCGCGATCAGGGGGAGCGGCATGTAATTGCGGCCCACGTCGTTCATGAACCCGCGGATTTCAAAATCCGGCCAGTCCACGATGTCGCAGGCGGCGATGGTCGTCGTCCCGCCGCGGCGCAGGAGAAGCTGCTCCAGCGTCTTCATGCCGTAATAAAACCCCCTGGTGTCCGCCGCCGTAATCAGCGCGCCGCCGGGAGTCACGCGGAGTGAATAGGCCTCCTCCTTCAGCTTGGGATTCTCCGTGCCGGCCTTCACCTCCCCCTTCACGAACTTGACGGCGAACGCCCCGTCCGGAGCCACCTTCACCCGGTGGTCCGCCAGGAAGGACTTCAATTCGGAAACGATGAACTTCATCTGTTCCGGATAGGAAGTCCTGGACGGAGACGGGGCCAGGATGCGAACGGACTGCACGGGAATGGCCTTGCCTTCCCAGCGGAGCTGCTGGGGCTTGGGAACCAGGGGCGGCTGGTCCGCCGGGAACAGCCTGTAATTGGCTCCGTTCGCCGGGAAGGAGGGAGCCGTATCCTGCCCCCACGCCCCGGCGCACGCCATGCACATCCATGCAAACGATAATAAAAGGAACTTCATGCGGGTAATAATACGCCCGCAAAGGCCCCTGCCTGTCAAATCTATCGTGCTCCACAGCCCGGAAAACGGGCTCCCGGCAGCAGTTTTTGCAAAAAGACCAGAACCCGCGCCTACATGACGGAGGGAGGCTGGACGGCCTGCACGGCGGGGTGGTCTTCAATCTCCCCGGTGGTTCCGTTCACGGCCACGCCGCGGCGCACGGCGTAAAGCCCCGCTTCCTCCTCCTTCTTCCCGGCCACAAAGGCCCAGTAGTAACTGTTCCGGTCATGGTAGCAGGCCCACTCTCCGGCAATGCCGGGGCGCGCCTCCATCAGCAGGGAATAGGAATCCGCCGGGGAAACCTTGAAGCCCCTGGGCGTATCCAGCCCGGAGGAGGGAAAGGACCGGATGTCCCCCCTCCAGACCAGGTCCAGGGGGGAGGTGGACAGCAGGCCGTCCGCAAGATGGCTGCCCGCCAGCATCTGCCCGGTGCCGAGCATGGGCAGGCAGGAAGAGCATAGAAGGGCGCCTCCGCAGACGGCGGCAAGGCGCAGGAAAGGGCAAACGGAAAAAGTCATGGCGTGTTCCTGGAAAAAGGCGGAAAGGAATCAACCCCCAAAAGCTTCCCCAGTCAATCAAAAACAGGCCTTTCCGGCCGCTCCGGCGGAAAAATGCCCGCTCCCCGGACGGGTGGACAGCTTGACAACCCCTCCGCGCATTCCTATAGTTTGCCTCCCGTCTGAAAAGGAGGTCCGTCTATGGCAGCCCAGTCACGCAACATCGCAGAATTGGAAAACGCATCCGTATGGCGTCTGCTGGTCCAGTACTCCCTGCCCTCCATCGCCGGCATGGTGGTGTACTCCCTGTACAACATCATTGACAGCGTCTTCATCGGCCACGGCGTGGGCCCCCTGGCCCTGTCCGGCCTGGCCGTCACCTTCCCCATCATGAACCTGACCTTTGCGCTGGGCACGCTGGTGGGCATCGGCGGGGCGGCCATCAGCTCCATCCGTCTGGGCAAGAAGGACCAGGAGGGGACGGAGCGCACGCTGGGGAACGTCCTCATCATGAGCCTGATCGCCGCCGTGGTGCTGGTGGTTCCCACACTGCTCTTCCTGACGGAAATCCTGACCGCCTTCGGCGCCAGCGGGCAAACCCTCGCCTACGCGTACGACTTCATGCTCGTCACCCTGCTGGGGCTGCCCGTCACGTACGTCTTTTTCAACCTCAACCACGTGATGAGGGCCACCGGCTACCCGAAAAAGGCCATGGGCTCCACCCTGCTCTCCGTGGGGATCAACATCATCCTGGCTCCCATCTTCATCTTCTGGTTCAAATGGGGCATCACCGGGGCAGCCCTGGCCACCCTGCTGGCCCAGGTCACCGGCATGGCGCGCGTGCTGCTCCACTTCTCCGACGCGGCCAGCACGGTCCACTTCCGGCGCGGCATCTGGGAACTGCGGAAGGCCATCGTCACCGGCATCCTGTCCATCGGCATGGCTCCGTGCCTGGTGAACGTCTGCGGCAGCGCGGTCACCATCGCCATCAACAGGCAGCTTGCGGACCACGGGGGAGACCTGGCTATCGGCGCTTACGGCATCATCAACCGCATTCTCATCCTGTTCGCCATGCTCGTCATCGGCCTCACGCAGGGCATGCAGCCCATCATCGGCTACAACCACGGGGCCATGAAGCCGGGGCGCGTCCTGCTCACCCTCAAGTACGGCGTGCTGGCGGGCACTTCCTTCACCACGCTGGGCTTCCTGGCCTGCGTTTTCTTCCCCCGCGGCATTGCCGGGCTCTTCACGGATGACGCCGCGCTCATCAGCCTGGCGGCCAACGGCCTCACCATCTGCGTGCTGGCCTTCCCGCTCATCGGCAGCCAGATCATCATCGGCAACTTCTTCCAGGCCATCGGGAAGGCCCGTCTGGCCATCTTCCTTTCCCTGACGCGCCAGATGCTCTTCCTGCTGCCGTTCCTGCTGGTGCTGCCCAGGTTCTGGGGCCAGGACGGCGTCTGGGCCTCCCTCCCGCTGGCGGACGTGCTCTCCTTCATCGTCACCCTGCTCTTCATCCGGAGGTTCCTCAAATACTACCGGCTGAAAAACAGGCACTACCTGGACCACAGCACGGCCGAAGCGTGAAACCCTTCCAGGGAGCGCCGCAGGCCCCTGCGGCTTCGGAATGAACAGGCGGACAAAGGCCGCGCCCTCTCTTTCCACACTCGTTCGCTGACGCTCGTTTTTCCAGCAGCAACAAGGGCCAGTTTCACTCCTGACGGCTCGCGGGCAGGTTCAGTCCGGCCCTGGCGGAAAGCCCTCTTTTCCAGCTTTCCACACGTTCTCCCTGACATTTTGCGGGACATAACACCGGCAGTATGCCGAACGCGCCGCGCTTTAAGGACTCTATTTTGTTGACGGCTTCGTGTGAAATCATCATCCGGAGCCCCGCCCGGCAGACGCCAGGGAACCGTCTTCCCCATCAGCCGGCCTCCTGAAGGCGGAACAACCCGAACGACATTTACAAGGAATCTGACAAAATGAAAAACGGAATCATGATGCAATATTTTGAGTGGAACCTGCCCAACGACGGGCAGTTCTGGAACAAGCTGAAGGAAGACGCCACCCATCTGGAGGAAATAGGCGTTACAGCCGTCTGGATTCCGCCGGCCTACAAGGGCAAGGAACAGAACGACGTGGGCTACGGCACCTACGACCTGTTTGACCTGGGGGAATTCGACCAGAAGAACACGGTCCGCACCAAATACGGCACCAAGCAGGAACTCCAGGACGCCATCAAGGCCCTTCATGAACACCATGTGGGCGTCTACCTGGACGCCGTCATGAACCACAAGGCCGGAGCGGACTATACGGAAAAATTCATGGCCAAGGAAGTGGACCAGCAGAACCGGGACAAGGAAATCACGGACGCCTACGAAATCGAAGGCTGGACCGGCTTCAACTTCCCCGGCCGCGGAGACAAGTACTCCGACTTCAAATGGCACTGGTACCACTTCACCGGCACGGACTACGACGCCGCTACGGAAAAAACTTCCATCTTCAAGATCATGGGGGACGGGAAAAGCTGGAGCGAAGGCGTGGATGAAGAAAACGGCAACTATGACTACCTCATGTTCGCCAACCTGGACTTCGACCACCCGGAAGTGGTGAAAGAAATGGAAAAATGGGGCGTATGGGTATCCCGGGAACTGGACCTGGACGGCATGAGGCTGGACGCCATCAAGCACATCAATGACGAGTTCATCAAGAAATTCCTGGCCGCCGTCCGCAAGGACAGGGGAGAGGATTTCTACGCCGTGGGCGAATACTGGAAGCAGGACCTGGACTCCCTGAACGAATACCTCAAGGAGGAACGCTACAAGGTGGACCTGTTTGACGTGCCCCTGCACTACAACATGTACCAGGCTTCCAAGCAGGGCCGTGATTACGACCTTTCCAAGATTCTGGACGGCACCCTGGTCCAGAACCACCCCACGCTGGCCGTCACCTTTGTGGACAACCATGACTCCCAGTGGGGCAGCTCCCTGGAATCAGCCGTGGAAGACTGGTTCAAGCCCTCCGCCTATGCGCTCATCCTGCTCATGAAGGAAGGCTATCCCTGCATCTTCTACGGGGACTACTACGGAGTAAGCGGCAACCCGCCCATGCACCGCGGCATCATCGACAACCTGCTGGAAATCCGTAAAAACCATGCCTTCGGGGAGCAGAACTACTACTTTGACCACCCGAACACCATCGGCTTCACCCGCGTGGGGGATGACGACCACCCGCATTCCGGCGTGGCCGTGCTCATCTCCAACGGGGAGGACGGAGACAAGGTGATGAACTTGGGCAAGCAGCACGCCGGGGAAACCTGGAAGGAAGCCACCGGAAACGTGGAGGAAACCGTCGCCATTGACGAGGAAGGCAACGGCCAGTTCCTCGTCCACGGCGGCAACGTGGCCGTCTGGATTCCGGAAAATGCTCCGCAGGACCCCAAGCAGGACGCGAGGGTGGAAGACGAGGAATAAATTGAATGATTGCCCCGCCGGCAGGCAAGCCGGAGCGGGCGTGGAGGAACGGCCTGTTCCGGCGCCGGACCATCTTTCCGGAAGGCGGGTCAGGCCGTTCTGACTTTAATCACCAGTTTACGGAGAGCCCCTTCCCCGATGCAGCCGGCATGGGCGTCCTCCGGGAAAAAGACGGCGAACTGCCCCGGCTTCACGGTAAAAGAGGTGTCCGGCGCATCGTCGTAATGCTGCGCGTCCTTTTCCATGTTGAACGGTTCGGAAGGCTTTTCCAGGGCAGAGCGGTCCTTCCACGCAAACCCTTCCTCCCGTGAAAGGGGAACGTGGATGTCAATGAACCTGTCGTGCACTTCCATGCGGGCCTTCTCCGGCTTCTTCATCGCCGGCTCATTCACCATCACAATCAGGGCGTCTTCCTCCAGGACATGGGGGCCCGGTTCCAGGGAAGCCGGACCGGCCTCCCTGACAAAATCGAAAGCCCGCTGGAAAAGGGGATTCAAAGACTCGTAACGGGCGGAATCGGAAAGGGAGGCAATAATCATGGCGCAGGCTCCATCCCGGAGCGGTCTCATTGTAACGGGCCGGAAAAGCCCGTCAAACCCTTTGACCCTTTTCCATGGGAATTCCCGGACTTGCCGGGACACGGCGCACGCCGGCCCCCACTTCCCGCTCCGGACAATTCCTGACCGGGCCCCCGTCCGGCGGAAGGAAAGCCGTGAAACCGGAGTTTCAGGAAACGGACGGGGAGGCACTGGCTCCATCCGCCTCCCTTTATTGAGGTATTCCTCCCCCGCGGCTGCCAACTACAAGCATCACCAGCGCAGGAAAACACCTTCTTAACGTCTCCATAATATATTCTGTTTCAATTACCTAAAACATAGAGAAGACCATGCATCGGATTAACAATCCGGAGTCAAGCATGAACATCTGAAAGAAAAACGTTTTCGGGAAATTTCCCTTGTCCATACTCCGTAAATCGTCAGCTTCTGTTCCTGATGCAATAGATTTTCTCTTCGTTCCGCAACGAAGCAGGGAAGCCCGAACTTCCGGGAAAGACGCGTCTGGGAAAGGAAACAGCCATGAGATGAGGAGCAGGCTCCCGTCCTTTCCAGGCGAAAGGCAACCTGCAAAAGAAACGGTGGATTTGCACCTCCCGCGCCTGGGAACGGAAGGCTCCCGCCTTTCGTGGGTAAAAAATCTTTCCGCAGCGCAGCGGAGGTTCTCCTTCAATAGCCGCCATCCTGCTCCGGCGAGAGTATCCATTAGGGCCGGGAGTTCCCAATTCCCAGGCAGTATGCGGGCTTGGAAGAAAACGGGAAAGTGTTTGTTAACCATGCATTTGAGCTTTCCTTCGTTCCCGTTTGAAACGTCTCCGGAGCTCCGCGGATTGTTAATCCGGTAGTTTGCGAATAATTCAATCATTCCACACGAATATGAAGAAAGCATTATACCTCATCATCCACCTGGCCGTGGCCTCTCTGGCAGGCGTCGCTGCGGCGGCAACCGTCGAGCTGATGCCCGACATCGGCGCCATGACGGGCCAGGGCTACAACTCAGCGGGACGCCTTGCCGGGGACGGCATCACGGGAGACGACGTTAAAAACTGGCTCGGTTCCCGGGCTGACGGATGGTACACCACTACCGGCAACGGCGACATGCGCTGGGGGAACGCCACCTCCAACACGGAAGACCAGACCATCAACCTGCCCAGCATGCCCGGCACGGCGGGCGTCTGCTTCGGTCTGAAAATGACCATTGAAAACATTCAGGATTACTCCGGCCTGAGCTTCAGCATGAACCTCACCCCGTCCGGAACCACCGGAACGTACACGTATTCCGTCTGGTATGAAACCAGGGACGGGGAAATGGTGGAACTCTGCAAGGGAACGAGGAACAATGACGGCTCCCCCTGGAACGTTCACTATGACCTCACGGAAGACCAGTTGAGAGCCATGAAGGAAAACGGCAACGGCAAGGTCTATGCCGTGGTGGGAAGCTCCGGAGGCCGGGGAGGAGATAACGCCACCGTGGAAGACCTTTCCCTGGAAGGGACGCTGGCCGTCCCCGAACCGGCCGCGGCCTCCCTGGGCCTGCTGGGGCTTGCCGCCATGATGCTGCGCCGCCGCAGGGTACGCGCCTGAAATGTGCTTTCTTCCAATGAATCAAGGCTGTTCCTTCACCGGAACAGCCTTTTTCATGTTCCGGCGTCTTCTCCAGGAGCAACCATGGAGACGGCTTTCCGGCCTTTCCCCTTTTCCTTCATCCGGCAATTAGTCAGTCAGAAAACCCTTCCGTCCGCCGGAAGGCGGTCCCAGCCGTTTTCCCTGCCTTATGAACACGTTATTGCCCGCGAGGCAACGCAAAACGCTTGCCATCCCGCAACCGGTAGTATATTAGAGTAACTGTAAGCCATCAACTGCACAATGATCACACAAAAGACCCCATCCAGCTCCTACCGGCCTTCCTATGACCGCACTCCCAAATATACCGTGAAACAGGTTGCGGAAATGATGGAGATGTCCGCCTACACCATCCGCTACTATGAAAACGCCGGATTGATTCCGGACGTGGACCGCAGCGGAGGCAATGCCCGCATGTTTTCAGACTACACCCTGGGCTGGCTGCGCTTGGTTCACTGCCTCCGGATGACGGGCCTCCCGATTGAAGGCGTCAAGCACTACATCGACCTGTGCCAGGAAGGGGACACCACCATTCCGGAACGCGCCGAACTGATTTTCAAGCAGGAGAAAAGCCTCCGTGAACAGCTTCGCATCCTGAAAAAACAGATGGAAGTCTTGAAGTACAAGAAGAAATTCTACCAGGATCTTTTGAACAACCACAGGCCGGACAGCTGCAATCCGCTGAACCACGTCAGCGCCAGCGAACCGAACATCGCTCCGGAAGAATAAGCTTTCCCTTAAATCCGCAACAGGAGGCGTCCGGGAATTCCAGTGGAATTCCCGGACGCCCCGTTTTTTCCTTCATTTCCCGTCAGGGAGAAAAACCTTCCCGGCTTCCCCCCTCTCCGAAGGAAAAGGAGGAAACGCCGGAAAATCCCTGCGCTTTTATTTGCTTCCCGTCGCCTCCGCATACTCCGCATCGGTCACGGGGCCTCCCCACGCCGTCCTGTTGGAAGCCGCCCTGGGCGTGATGCCGAGGTGCACGAACTCACTGTCCGGCGCCGCGCCGTGCCAGTGCTCCGTATTGGCCGGGATTTCCACCACGGAACCGGGCGTCAGGCGCCGGGCGGCCTTGCCGCGCTCCTGGTAGTATCCCGTGCCTTCCGTGCAGAACAGCACCTGGCCCACGGAATGGCTGTGCCAGTTGTTCCGCGTGCCGGGGGCAAAGGTGACGTTATAGGCGGACATGTCGTAATCCCTGTTGTCCACCAGCATGGCTACCCAGGCTTTTCCGGTGAAATTGGCCGGAGCCGGCTCCCCTTTGGGGAAGGCGTCCTTCTTCCCGGCAGCGGCGGATACGGCCAGAATGGCCTCCACCTGCCCGTCAGTCAGGCCGTTGTGCTTCCCGATGCGGATGTGGGAGTTCAACTGGCTTTCCGTGCCCGTCATGGCGGCCAGGGCCGCGATGGTGGCGAGCTCCCGGGTCTTCCAGTCCATATTGTCGCGGCCGAAAATGTCCCCGAACAAATGCGCCTTCAGGAACTCGTCAATGGCCGGGGCGAACAGGAAAAGATCCCCCTTCACCGGAGCGCCGCAAAGCTTCGTCTGGTTGGCCGTGCCGAAGTCGATGCTCTTTCCGGCGGGCGGCGCTCCCGCCTCCGCTCCCACCGTATCATTGATGCCTCGCGAAGCGCGGTCCTTGGCCAGAACCATCAACTCATTGAGAGCGTTCAGGCTGCGTGGAAAACCGCAATAGGCATACATCTGGACCAGCACCTCCTTGAGCTCGTTCAGGGTCAGTCCGGCATCCAGCCCCGCCGTCAGGGCGTTCCGCAGGCCGGGCATGTCGCCCCTGGCCGTATGGGCGCTGATGGCGGCAATCTGTTGTTCTTTTGGCGACAAGGCGCTTGTATCGTTATTCATGGTTTGGGCTTCTGAAAGGTTCATCAAACAGGCAAGGGAAAAAGCCATTCCCGCAAGGGTTCGTTTCATAAGGAGCATTATTTGTTGATGGTGATCGTGTCATTGACCCACTTGACCAGCGCGGGCCTGGCCGTCCGGATCCCTTCCCCGGCAAAGGCTCCCCCCTTGAAAACGGTGGATTTAGGGCACAGCTTCCGCACCTCGTCCCCGCAGCGCGCCATGCCGCCGCCTCCGTGCGTCACAAACGGAATCACCGTCTTGCCGGAAAGGTCGTGGCTTGCCAGGAAAGAGGCGACCGGAGGCGCAATCGTGCTCCACCAGTTGGGACTGCCGATGAAAATCACGTCGTACTTGCCCATGTCCTCCACCCTGGCGGCCAGCTCCGGCCTGACGCCTTCCTGAATCTCCTTTTTGGCCTGTACCGTACATTCCCGGTACCCGGACGGGTAAGGCTTGACCGGCTTGATTTCAAACAGGGTTCCGCCCGTCGCCTTCTGAATCTGCGCGGCGGCGTACTTCGTATTGCCGCCCCATGAATAGTAGGCGACGAGCACCTTGGCAGGTTCCACGGAAACCTTGGGCTGTTCCTGTCCCGAGCATCCGGCCCCCGTCATCAGGGCGGCCGCCAGCGTGCATATCATTGATATTGTTTTCATGAATTTAATGTCTGGGTTGGAAGGCCGCGCAGAAAACAGCCCGGGAAGAAAAACGGCTTCATCCGGCAGTCTCCGTGCACGACCCTTGTTCCTTCTTCCTGTCTAAACGTTAGAGCAGCTATAAGTCAACATGTTTTCCCTCATCTGTTCCAAAGATTGCACCCACTCCACTCTAAACACTCTTATTCCTCTTTCCGGAGCCGGATCAGCACGATTTCCGAAGGAACGCCGATGCGGATGGGAAAGCCGTTCCAAATCCCCGCCCCGTTGGAGACATACAGCTTCATACCCCCCACCGTGTACAATCCGGACACAAAGCCCTCGTTGAACCGGGCCACCAGCCGGTCAATGCCGGCAATCATGCCGCCGTGCGTATGGCCGGAAACCTGGAGGTCCACGCCGTGCTCCGCCGCTTCCGGGGCCAGCCGCGGCTGATGGGCGGCGAGGATGCGCACCCCCTTTTCCGGGGCTCCCGCCAGCGCCTTGCGTATATCCGGCACCTCCTTTCCCATGATGCCGGCTACAGGATCCGTCACCCCCGCCAGCACTACCGCGCCCCCGCCCGTCTGCACATGTTCATTGTGAAGCATACGGATGCCCAGGGTGGGCAGGAACTCCATCCACTCCTCATAACCGGAATAATACTCATGATTGCCCGGCACGCCAAACACCCCGTACCTGGCCTTCAAATCCGCAAGCGGCCTCAAATCATCCCCGTGCACGGGAACCGTCCCGTCCACGAAGTCCCCGGCAATAATGACGATGTCCGGATTCAGGGCATTCGTGCGTTCCACAATTTTCCTGATGCGGTCCGCCCGCGTGATGCCGTCCACATGAAGGTCCGCCAGCACGGCGACTGTCAGGCCGTCCGCCCCATCCGGCAGATGGTTCACGGAAATCGTTTCCTCCTTCACCCGCGGCACCCCGGTTCCTCCGGCCATCCCCACGGTAGCCAGTACGGCGGCGAAAGCCAGCAGGGCAAGATTCACCCGGTTGCCGATGATGCGGAACCGTTCCGTCTTCTTCTTCCGCAGGCAGAACAGAACCAGCAAATACAGGAGGCGTATCACATCCGCCGCCAGCAGCAGGAAAAAGAACAGGAAAAGCACGGAGAACAGCCATGCGGCCGCCAGCAGGACGCCTTCCGGCAGAACCGGGGAGAAAAACATGGGGCCGCCGAACAAATGCAGCAGATGGAATTTGAACGCCGCCACCGCCAGAAGGACGGCAAGCAGGGCCTTCCAGCCCCATTTCAGCCTAAGCGGCAGAATGGCGCGGCAGAAAACGTAAACCGCCAGCAATGCTCCGAAAATCAGTATCATGTGTCTCTTGCTTAAAATGGCTTGAACCCCGCCGGAACAGGAAGAACGCTGTCCTTCCCCTGCGAACAACCGGCAGACGGCTTATCATGTTGAGTCCCTCACCGTAATCAGCTTCCTTCAAAGTCAGCCGCAGAACCTCCTTATTTCAGATGCTCCTGAAAGAACTGCTCGATTTTGCCGAAAGGAATAACCCCGGCTTGATTGTCATAGAGATCCACATGGCTCGCGCCGGGAATGATCATCAGCTCCTTGTTATCCCCTTTCAACTTCTTGAAGGCATCCTCGCTGAAATAGCGTGAATGGGCTTTTTCTCCGTGAATCATGAGCACGGCGCTGCGGATTTCCCCGCTGTACGCCAGGAGGGGCATATTGATGAACGAGAGCGCGGAGGTGGTATTCCATCCGCCGTTCGAGTTGAGCGAACGCTTGTGGTAGCCGCGGGGCGTCTTATAGTAATTGTAGTAATCCTTCACGAATCCTGGGGCATCGTCAGGCAGGGGATCGGGCACGCCCCCCGCGAGCGCATAAGAACCGTTTTTTGCATCGGCGGTGCGCTGGGCATTCAGTTGTTTGCGAAGCTCATAACGGGCGTCGGCGTCCATCGCGTCAAAATAGCCGTTGGCGTTCACTCGGCTCATATCGTACATCGTGGACGCTACCGTCGCCTTGATGCGGGTGTCGATAGCCGCCGCGTTCACCGCCATGCCGCCCCACCCGCAAATGCCGATGATTCCGATGCGTTCGGGGTCCACGTCGTCTCGTGTGGAGAGGTAGTCGACGGCTGCGGAGAAATCCTCCGTATTGATGTCCGGGGAAGCGACATAACGGGGTTCCCCGCCGCTCTCTCCCGTATACGAGGGATCAAACGCGATCGTTAGAAAACCGCGCTCGGCCATCGTCTGGGCATAGAGCCCGGAAGATTGTTCCTTCACGGCTCCGAAGGGGCCGGAAACGGCGATAGCCGGCAACTTTCCGCCGGCCTTCCGGGGGATATACAAATCCGCGGCCAGCGTAATGCCGTAGCGGTTGCGGAAGCTTACCTTGCGGTGGTCTACCTTGTCGCTCTTCGGAAACACCTTGTCCCATTCCTGCGTTAAATTCAGTTGTTCGTTCATGATCCTGTCCGTGTTGGCGTTATTGTTTTCAGCGGATAAGCTCCCTGCACAGCAAATGCAGGCGGAGAAAGCCGCGCAAAACCTTTTAAATGAATGCCCTGTCATCTTTCCAATACTTAAGGTGAATTACTGCTTCCCGTAATTGATCAGGTACAGGACTGATTCCGGGTCCTGATGGCACAGGAAAAGGCTCTCTCCGCGGTCCAGCCTGGCGATGGCGCCCATGTCCTCCTGGGAAAGTTCAAAGTCAAAGACGTTGAAATTCTCCTCCATCCTTTCCCGGTGGGTCGTCTTAGGAATGACGATGATCCCGCACTGGATCAGGAAGCGCAGGGCCGTCTGCGCCGGGGTCTTGCCGTACTTCTCCCCGATGTCCTTCAGCACCGGATTTGTGAAAAATCCATTGCGGCCTTCCGCGAAAGGGCCCCAGGATTCTACCCGCGTGCCGTACTTCGCCATCAGCTCCCGGGCCTTCACCTGCTGGTTGAACACGTGCGTTTCCACCTGGTTGACGGCGGGCTTGATTTCACAGAACTCCGCCAGGTCCACAAAGCGGTCCGGATAAAAATTGCTCACGCCGATGGCGCGGACCTTTCCGGCCCGGTTAGCCTCTTCCATGGCCCGGTAAGTGCCGTAATAATCGTTGAAGGGCTGGTGGATGAGCAGCAGGTCCACGTAATCCGTGCGCAGCTTGCGCAGGGACTCGTCAATGGAAGCCTTCGCCTTTTCATACCCGCCGTTGGTAATCCACACCTTCGTGGTGAGGAACAATTCCTCGCGCGGCACCCCGCTCTTCTCCGCCGCGCGGCCTACGGCCTCCTCATTGCCGTAAATCTGGGCCGTATCAATGGAACGGTAGCCGGCGCCGATCGCGTCCAGCACGCAGCGCTCGCACTCTGCGGCATCAGGTATCTGAAAAACTCCGAAGCCCAGGATGGGCATGACCACTCCGTTATTTAATGTAATTTCTTCCATAATTATTTCTGGTTGTATTTTTTAATAAAATCAAGATAAATCCTTATACCTCACCTCCTTCAAGGAAGGTCCGCGCAAGGGGCATCGTCCATCTAGACATTCGCTCCATCCATCAAACGAAAAAGTTGTCCGATGGCAGTCGACTTCCTGAAAGAACATCCTTTAGTGGACTATCATCATAGCGTTTCCACCGTAGGAGGAGAATAAAGCTCCGGTACGCTGCCTACATTGTTTTCATATTCTTCTCTATTTGTTTGTTTTTATTTTCAGAAATATCTCAGGCATGCCTGCCGGATCAAGGGCATGCATGTCCACTAAGTCGAGGCTCTTCACCATGTGCAGCGTAGCCGTCTTGTACTTCCGGAAGTGAGCGGTCTGAATATGATGCCGGTAGGCTTCGGGAGAAGCGTAGATTTCGAGGATGCGGATTTGTGTGGAATCCCGCTTCATCTGCATCGGGAAAATGCAAATAACTCCCGATTCCTCTTTGACCGATGTAGCTCCTACCACAGAGGCATATTCCAGATATTCTTTCAAATACTGGGGATATACTTCGATTTCGGACATACGGATTAACATATTCTCTGCTGAAACGGCCGGCTTCGTTTGGGCTGATAGCTGGAACGATGTGCTCAAAATCAATAAGCTGATAAAAAGATATCTTTTCATTCTCTTTAAAACGATAACTGATTATTTGGCTTTCTACGGCAGTGTCTGCGCGACGTTCTCATCAGATTGATTTTAGGCCCCCTCTTTATGGAATAAACGATGTGGATTCCCATGGCCCCCTCCCGCCAGGTCGCAGTAGAAATGACGGAGGTTCCCCTCCCAGTCCACCGACTGCATCAATCCCTTTGCCTTTATTACGGAATGCACCGCTCCATCATCAGTATCCATTCTTTAACGTCATCGGATTTAACAAGCCTGCTAAGATTCCAGCTTCTTCAGCTCATACTTCCTGGTGCCCAGGCCTATCTGTTCGGCGTAATCCACCGTGTGCCGCCCATGACGGCTTTCAATGCGCTCAATCAGGGGTTTGCTGTTGTCTCCGGCGGAAGGCTTGACGGCGTAAACGAGGTCCAGGCAGGCTTGGTCCAGCGCCACCGGGTCAAGGGAAGCCAGAATGCCGATGTCCTTCATCTCCGGGTCATGGGGGTGGGCATCGCAATCGCAGTCAATGGACAGCTTGTTCATCACGTTGATATACAGAATCCTGTCCCCGAAGTAATCGGCCACCGCCTGAGCGGAGGCGGCCATGGACTCCAGAAAATCGTCCTGCGCGGCCAGATTGTTCCACACGGCGGCAACGTCCCGCGTTTTTCCGGCGGAATGGATGTACGCCTTCCCGGCCGCTGAGGCTACCCCGATGGACTGGTTCTTGATCACGCCGCCGAAGCCGCCCATGGCATGCCCCTTGAAGTGGGCCAGGTTGATCATGAAATCGTAGTTCTTCAGATGGCTCCCCACGATGTCGTATTCCAGGTGCTTCCTGTCCTTCACCGGAATGGTGAACTCTCCCTCCGCGTCCATGATGTCCACCCGGGCAATATCAGAAAAGCCGTGGTCCTTCGCCGCCTTAAGGTGGTCCTCCGTCCGGGAGCGCTTGCCGCCGTAAGCCGTATTGCACTCCACAATGGTGCCTTTCACGTGATGCACCAAGCCCTTGATCAGGGCCGGACTCAGGAAATTGCGGCCGCCCGGTTCCCCGGTGCTGATCTTGACGGCCACCCTGCCGGAAGCCGTTCGCCCCATAGCCTGGTAAATCCTTACAAGAGCCTCCGGAGAAATCTCCTTCGTCATCCATACCCTGGAAACCTCGTTCTTCTCCGCGGCCGCGCCCAGCGCATATTCCGGCAACGCCAGGCACGCCAGGGCCGCGGTGGAAGACTGGAGCCACGCTCTTCTCGTCATATTATTTCTCATGGCAACTTGATTGTTTGTTCTTGATGATCGTTCTTCGCGCTCTCTCCATTGAGACCTTTCAGGCCGCCGGACGCGTTCATGTTCCGGAAACGCGGCCGCCCAGCGTACGGCAGATTCTTTCCACCCCCTCAAGCAGCAGTTTCCGGGGACAGGCGATGTTCAGGCGGATGAAACAGCCCTCCGATTCCCCGTACATTTCGCCGCCGTTCACCATCACCCGGCCTTCTTCCTCCAGCAAACGGACAATTTCCGCGGAGGAAAGCCCCAGCGCGGAGCAATCTATCCAGACCAGGTACGTTCCCTCCAGCGGCAGCACGCGGAGCTGCGGCAGGCGTTCGCCCAGCATGTCCCGGACCGTCTCGTAATTCCCGTAAAGGTAAAGCTTCAGCTCCTCCAGCCAGTCCTCTCCGCCGTTGTAGGCCGCTTCCAGAGCATCCACGGCGAAGGAATTGACATCGCACACCTCGTTGATGTTGATAGCCTTGTCAATCTTCCTCCGGACCTCCTCATCCGCCGCGACAATATTGGCGATCTGAATGCCCGCCAGATTAAAGGCCTTGCTGGGGGAAATGCAGGTGACGGAATGGCGCAGGGCCTCCTCCGAAAGGGAGGCGAACGGCGTGTAGGGATGGCCGGGATACGTCAGTTCGCAATGAATCTCGTCAGCCACCACCAGCACGCCGTTTCTCCGGCAGATATCCGCGATCTTCTCCAGTTCCGGCCTCGTCCAGACGCGCCCGGCGGGATTGTGGGGATTGCACAGGAGCAGGAGCTTGACGGCGGGATCCGCCGCCTTCCGCTCCAGGTCCTCCGCATCAAGCGCGTACCTCCCGTTCTCGTACTTCAGCGGGCTGGTTTCCGCCACGCACCCGTTATTGCGGATGGAGGAAAAAAAGCAATTGTACACGGGCGTCTGCACCAGCACCTTGTCCCCCGGAGCCGTCAGGGCCCGGATGATGGCGGACAGCGCGGGCACCACCCCCGTGGTGTAAATAATCCACTCCGGGCTGATCTTCCAGCCGTGGCGGCGTTCAAACCAGTTCGTGACCGCCTCATAATAGGAATCCGGAACCCGCGTGTAGCCGAAAATGCCGTGTTCGGCCCTCTTCCGGATGGCCTCCGTCACCGCCGGAGCCGTGCGGAAATCCATGTCCGCCACCCACATGGGCAGAATGTCCGCCCGGGGCATGGAATCCCACTTGTAGGAATTCGTTCCCCGGCGCGGCACAACGGTGTCAAAATCGTACTTCATGCTGCTTCTCCCGACTGCGTTTTTCCCGTTTCAATGGAGCAGTTGGCCGGAGCCTTGCAATGCTCGTCCAGAATAACCTCCCCGTACTCTTCCGCCACGATGCGTCCGCTGCGCGGGTTCTTGACGCTGTGCACGCGCCCCTTGATTTCCGCCTGCACGGAGGAATATTCAAAACAAAGGTCCGCATCCTCCCCGAACGTGCAGTTTTCCAGCACCAGGTTCTCCGCGTAGCACAACGCCTGCGTGCCGGAAATACGGCAATTCACCAGGCGGAGGTTTTTGGAATGCCAGCCCAGGTATTCCCCGTCCACCACGGAATCGTACACCGTCACGTCCTCCGTATTCCAGAAGGCGTCCTTGGAATGAATCTCCGCATTCCGGATCACCACATTCCTGCAATACTGGAAGGAGTAGTTCCCGTTCAGGCGGAAACCGTCAATGTCCATATTCTCCCCGTGCATGAACAGGTAATCGCCCTTGTCCGCCTGCACGTTGCGCAGCTCCGCGTTCCGGCAGTGCCAGCAGCATTCCAGGGCGTCCGTCAGGACCACGTTCTCCAGAACCATCCCGTCCATGTCCCGGAACATCTTGGGGGCTTCCACCCGCGTATCCTTCATGCGCAGGTTCCGGGAATACCAGATGGCGGCTCGGGCGCCTTCCCTGAACAGGCAATTCTCAATCAGCAAGCCGTCGTTGTGCCAGAAAGGGTACTTTCCCCGGAACTCGCACCGTACGGCTTCAATGTCGGAGCATTCCTTCAGGGCGGACTCTCCCGGATAAATCGTGACGTCTTCCAGCCTCAGATGATGGGAGGCAAACAAGGGGCGCTCCCCCTCGTAGGAAGTATTCTTAATCATTTTCTTGGTCATGGTGATGGGTTGGTAAAATGTTCTTTTGGAATTCATCATATGCGTTTAAGCGGCGGCAATCGGCATCCGGAAAAGGAAGACCGGGAAAAAGACGGGGAGCGGCATTCTCCGCATTCCCGGCCTTCTTCTTTCTTCCTTCAGGCTATTCCTTATAGTAACTGTAATGCAAAGGATTTTTAGCATTTTCTCGTTCATCATTTGTAATGTATTCATAATTAATAAATATTAACTGTCATAAAAATCATTTCATGAACCGTGAAATCATGAAAAAAACTTCATTTTTCAGATTCCCGGCACGATATTCCCTTTCTGTACGCCATGGCGGCCGCAGGGGAAAGCGCGCGCCCTTTCCCGGCGGAATCTTCCGGAGGCGTTCTCCTCACCAGCGCGATGCTCCCCAGGATGATGAACAGCCCGGCCATCCGCGCCCACGTCATCCCTTCCCCTCCCGCCGCACACCCCAGGACGACGGCCACCAGGGGGTTCACATAGGCGTGCGTGCCTACTTCCGCCGCCGGACGAACCTTCAGCAGCCAGATATAGCTGGTGTACGCCAGGACGGAGCCGAACAGCACCAGATAAAGGAGTGACAGCCACGCGGAAGCAGGAACTTCCTCCCAATCCATGTTCTCCGGCTCCTTCCGGACGAGGGCCCAGCACCAGAACATCACCCCCGCCGCGAGCATCTGCCACGCCGCCCCGCCCACATTGTTGACCGCCTCCTCCGCGCAGGAACGGTACTTGGCGTACAGCGTCCCCAAAGCCCAGGAAACGCAGCCGAAAACCAGCAGCAGGATACCGTGCGCGCCCTGGCCCCCCCCTTCCTCCCGTCCAAGTTGCTCCGCGAACAAAAGGCCCACTCCCAGGAATCCGGCCGCTATCCCCGCCAAAACGGAAATGCTCCGGAAATTCCTGCGCCACATGGGAACATCCAGCGCGATAATCCAGATGGCCGTGGACGATGCGATGATCGCCACCAGGCTGCTGCTCAAATACTGCTGGGCCAGCATGACGACGGCCATATCCACGAAAAGGAGGATAATGCCGCTGACGGCGGACTTCCGGACCAGGGGACCCCGGAAAATATCCTCCCCCCTTGCCCGCCCGGCCAGCAGCAGAAGGAGCCCCGCCGTGCAGAAGCGCATTCCGCCCAGCAGAAACGGAGGGAACCCCTGCAGCGCCGTCCCGATAAAATAATAGGTGGACCCCCACACCACGTAAATCATCAGATACGCGGTGATGACTCCCAGCCGGCCCGGCGGCTCCGTGATTGGATAAACAGCCATTGGAAAACCTCCATGAACTCTTTACTTGTTAAAAGGAGCCGCCTTCCTTCCGGGGAAAGACGGAGTCTTCCGGAACAACCGGAGCCTTTTCCCGTACGTCAGCATGCGCCAGCCCCATTCCAGGGGGCCGAACAGGCAGAACTTCAGCCAGACGCGGCTGAACAGCGCCTGGAACAGGAAGACGGAGGCAGCTACCAGTTCCACCTGCGCCAGCCCCAGCCGGGCCCCCAGGCGGAAGCCTATTCCGTAAAACAGGACGATGCCCAGCACGGACTGCCCGATGTAATTGGTCAGCGCCATCCGCCCGGGAGCCGCCAGCGCCCGGAACAAGAGAGCGTCCTTCCGGCGAAGGAACCACAGGCAGAAAACGGACACATACGCCAGGCTGAGGGGAATAACGCTGACGGCATACAGGAAGGCCCCGGCCACGGGTCCGCCGCCCAGCAGGTGCAGCGCATGGGCGGCGTACAGGAAGGAAAGGGGCAGCCCCGCCAGAAAACCGCAGCGGCATACCCTCTTCAACAGCGTCCGCCGCCTCTCCAGATTCGCATAAATTCTGTTCCTTCCCACATACAGCCCCAGCAGGAACAAGCCCAGCACCTTGAAGACGCGGTTGCTCTCCAGCAGCTCCTGGACGCGGATGAACGCCCCGGACAGGGTGAACTTCAGAACGTCGGAATAATGTTCCCCGTCCACCAGCCATCTGCCGAAATTCGCGTCCGTAATCCCGCTGAGGCCGTTGAAATACCGTACTGCGCCCCCCACCGGAGCGGCGAGGTCAAACCGGTAGCCTGAAAAAACCTTCAGGGCATCCATGAGAACGGGGCAGAAAACAAGCGCGGCGGCAATCGCCAGCAGCTTTCTGTCCGGCACATTCCGGAACAGCGGCAGCAGCAGGCCGGCCAGCGCATACAGAAGCAGGATGTCCCCGCTCCACAGGAGCATCAGGTGCAGCAGCCCGATCAGGGCCAGAAGGCCCATCCTGCGGTAAAAAACGGCGATGCCGTCGCGCCCCTTCTCCATGGAATGGGACATCATGATGGAAAAGCCGATGCCGAACAACAGGGAAAACAGGCTGTAAAACTTGCCGTCAATAAACACGTACTGGAGGAAGCGGACCACCCGGTCGATTCCGGCGGTGGGCATGGCGGAAACAACCTCCGGACTCTGGAACGTGTACAGGGAAAACTCCGGAAAATTCGCCAGGCAGATGCCGAAAAGCGCCAGTCCCCTCAAGGCGTCCAGAATCACGGAACGCTCCTGCGTGCTGACGGGGCCCATCCTGTCAACGGGAGGCATCCGCCCCTCCTTTCCCATCACCGGGCACCGCAGCGCACGCATTCAATAAATGTTTTATTTTCATATCATTAAAAAAATCTCATGTATCTTTAATATCTTTTCTCCAAAAAAATGAGGCAACAGGCCCCCGCCCGGGAAAAACAGCCTTCTCCCGATTCCTTAAAAAAGGAACGCTGCCCCATCCCGGAGAACCGGGATAAAAACCTGCCGGACAAACCGGAAGGTCAGCGTTTCACGTCAATGGTCACGCGGATCTTTCCGGAAACATCCAGCGCCTTCATCCCTTCCCCGTCCACGCTCCCCAGAATCACCAGGCCGCGGGACGGCTCGAAGGCCTTCCTGAAAATGCACAAATTGCCCCACGGGGCGTAATAGGCGATGGCCCCCCGGAAGGGCTGCCCCATGGCCGGAGCCCCGGCGGTAGACAACTTGCCGGGCAGAGGGCTGATCTTCTCGGTATCGCCGTAATCCTCCAGCGTCAGCGTCAGGGGAAGCCGGGCCACGAAATCCCTGGCGGCGGCATTGTCCTGAAGAGTGGCGGCAATTTCCTTTTCTCCTGCTTTAATCGTAATATTCATGGTGTTCGGGGATGGCTGGGGAGTCTCCGGCTCCGCGGCGCAACAGGGGGCAAGGAAAGCCCCTGCCGCGTACAAATATGGTAATAATTTTTTCATCGTCTATATTTTAATAGGAATGGCTGCCCGGCAGGATTGAACGGGACCGGGAATCCCCGCGAAGAAGGAAAAAACGGCTGCCGGCCTTCTCCGGCAACGGAAGGCGCACCACGGGCAGAAGAAAAGCCGGAAACATTGCCGGAGCTTTTCTTCCCGCGGCGCCCTCATCCCCACCCGGGAAATCGGACGCCGCGGGAAGCTGTCTCACCTATCCTCGCTGGGCGCAAAAAACATTCTATATGAAATCCGGTTGATATTATTCCATGGGCGGTTTTACGGCTGATCTTCTTTAGTGGGGAAAAAGGCTCAAACCCCTATCCCCATGATTCTGGCCTGCTTCATGGCCGGATTGCCCTTGATGCCGCCCATCTTCCAGGCCCCGGTGCCGTAAACCACGCCTTTCTCCACCGCCCCTTCCAGGCAGTCCAGAAAACCGCGGAAGCACTCCACGGTGCGCTCCATATTGGCCCGGTTATCCTCCGCCGCGGCCAGAATGAAGTAAAACTCCTTGTCACGGATGTCCAGATAACGGGGAACCGTGCGGTCGATAAACGTCTTCATCTGGCCGCACAGCGTATAAAAATACACGGGAGTGGCCAGCACGATGGCATCCGCTTCCAGCAGCTTGTCCAGCAACTCTTCCATATCGTCCTTCTGGAGGCAGGCGTGGGTGTCATGGCACACGCCGCAACCGCGGCAATAGCCAATGCGCTTCTCCGCCAGGCGCACCTTCTCCACGTCATGCCCTGCGCCCCGCGCCCCCTTCATGAACTCATCGCACAGGAGGTCGGAATTGCCGCCCTTGCGCGGACTGGAGGAAATGATTAAAATCTTCTTGCTCATGGTACAGGCTCCCGGGCTTACAGATAAGACTTCCGGTAAATGGAAACGCAATCCTCCACGGACAGCTCCGCGCGGTCGCACAGGAACAGGAACCCCATGGTTTCCCGCGCATTGCGAGCCATTTTCCCGAACTCCTCCGGCGCAATGCCGTAATCGCTCATGCGCAGGCCGCTTACGCCGCAATCCCGTTGCAGCCTGTCCAGCATGGTGATGAAATCCATGGGGTCCGCCGCCTCCGGCATTCCCATGGCCTGCGCCATGCGGACAAAGCGTTCATCCGCCACATGCCGTTCAATCAGGTGCGTAAAATACGCCTTGCTGATCATGATGAGGCCGGCCCCGTGGGGCAGCTCCTGATGGTAGGCGGACAAGGCATGCTCCAGGGAATGCTCGCTGGTGCAGCGGCCCACGCACATCACGTAGCCGGACAGGGTATTGCCGAAGGCCACATGGGTACGGGCCTTCAGGTCGGAGCCGTCGGCCACCGCCCTGGGCAGGTAGCGGCTGATATGCTTAATGGCCTCCAGGGCGTACATGTCGCTCATCAGGTTCGTGCCGTTGGAAACGTAGCCCTCCACGCTGTGGAACAGGGCGTCAAACCCCTGGAAGGCCGTAAACAGCGGAGGAACGGTAAGCATCAGCTCCGGGTCCACGATAGAAAGCGCCGGAAACAGGTCCGGATGGACAAAGCCCGTCTTTTCATGCGTTTTCTCGTTCGTGATGACAGTGCCCGCGTCCGCCTCCGATCCGGTGCCGGCGGTGGTGGTAATGGCAACAATCGGCAGGGGCCTGTTGGAAACCGGCTTCCCCTTCCCCGTGCCGGAGGGAATGTAATCCCAGTAATCGCCGTCATTCACTGCGATCAGCGCGATGGACTTGGCGGCGTCCATGCAGCTCCCTCCGCCCAGGGCGATGATAAAATCGCAGCCGTGTTCCCGGGCGAACCGGCCTCCGGCATTGACGGTTGAATTCAGGGGATTGGGCTCCACCCGGTCAAAGACGGCGCAGGCGATTCCGGCCTTGTCCAGTTGCCCCGTGAGGCGGTCCAGATAACCGTTGGCCCGGGTGGATTTCCCGTTGGAAATGACGATCATGGCCTTGCGGCCCGGCAATGCTTCCGCATGCAGGTTCTCCAGTTGCCCGGCCCCGAAAAGAAGCCGGGTGGGCACATGCATGAGAAAGGCGGAATGGGTATGGTTTGACATGATGACAGGTTGGTTTAAAGGCCGCTTCCCGGACTCCCGGAACACCCGTCCGGAAACGGGAAGCAACACACTACCTATCATCTAAAAGGTTACACCTGCTCTAATGAAAGAAAAATCTTAAAAATAATTTTATCTTCATTTCAAATAACTTATTACCAAATATTTCCGACACAAAAAAATAATTACCCCCTGCCATTTCCTCCTCAAAAAAGAGACGATTTCTATTCATTCCCCCCACCGCCACGGAGAAGCTCCGCAACAATGGAAGCTCATCCGGACTCCGGTTCCCCACTGGAACCTTTCATTCCTTCGCAAGCCGTTTCAACCGAGGGAAAACGGACCCGGCTTCATCAAACGCAGTCCCTGTTTATTTCCGGGAGCGGCGCCACAAAAAAACGCTCAGGAACTCCGGCCAGGGTCCGGCTTACGGCCTTATGGAACAGGATGGCTTGGAAGCCTGCAAATCGGAATTATCCATTTCCACGGCCAGCCAGAATACGCCGACGGCCAACAGGCCGAAAGCACAAGCCCCCGCAACGGAAAGAACGGTCATCACCATTTTCTGCCGTTCCGCCTTTGCCCTGCATTGACGGACCAGCGTTTGCACTGCGCCGCAGACTGCCCCCAGGCGGCCGCGCCATCCTTCTTCCCCGGAGGGCTGTCTTTTGGGATGCAGGTCGGGCCTCATCATCACGGAATACGGGAACGGCTCCGGCTTCATCATGGAAATGTCCAAAGGCATGTACTTCATGACTTCTTTTTTAACGATATTCGTTAATCAGTCAACATATTTTTCACGGATTTAATTTACTTCTTTCTATCGACAATTCACGAAAATCGTGTATCATCAAGCCATGACACCGACAAAAGGGGACGTGAAAAACTGGCTGAAAGCCATCGGAAAGGACCGTGACTGGCTCGCCAGGGAATGCGGCACGGAGAAAGGAACGGTCAACAACTGGCTTTCCCCCTCCGGCCCCTTCCCCTCCAACGCCATTTTGAAAATCCACTCCCTGATGTCCCAATACGGGCCGGTTCAGCCGGAAAATGAGGCTATCCAGACCAACCGCCTTGTGCTGGAAATCACGGAGGAACGCATGAGGAAATACGAAAGGGCCGCCTCTGAAAAGGGAGTTCCCCTGCGCCAGTGGCTGACGGAACTGGCGGACCAGGCGGCGGACGCGCGCCAGCTCCGGACGGGGCAAAGCTCCTTCATTCCCTTGGCGGAACAACTCCCGTCCCTTGCCGGACATGCCGGGCGCGAATACAGCACGCAGATTGTCGGCAACATCGCCGCGGGCTCCCTTGCGGAAAGCGATACCGTCCCGTCCACCATCTACATGGAAAGGCCCCTGGGCAAAAACGAATACGTGGTCCGCGTAGAAGGAAAATCCATGGAACCCCTCATCCCGGACGGCGCGCTGGTAGTCATGCGGCGCCATACGGCCCCGCCCGTCCCCAAGCCGGGAACCATCGTGGAATACAACGACGGACGCGGAGTGACCCTGAAAAAACTGATCCGGAAGAAAAATGCGGAAACCGGAAAAACGGAATACCTGCTCCAGCCCCTCAATCCCGCGTTCAAGGATATTGCCCCCATGGAGGGAGGCAGCATCTCCGGGGTATACGTGGAAACGCTCGCGAACTACCGCAAGGGGTAGCCTTCTGCCCCATCATACAGGAAAAGGCGCTCCCTGTTCCCCATCCACTCCCGCCTCCAAAGCCGTCTTCCCTCCCTGCCCGGCGGTGATTCCCCCTATTCCCCCTATTCCCCCTATTCCCCCTATTCCCCCTATTCCCCCTATAAAGCCCTATGATAAAGGACAATGGATGAAAGAACTTGCAGGGTGGAATGGTATTTGATTAGGTAACGCGAAAACTGCGCCTCCGGATGATTTCTCCCCTGTACGGGGCTATCCGTAGCGGGGAATGGGCTGATACGGCGGACACTCTCTCAAAACAAAACGAAAACAACATTAAAAAACAGCTTCTCCTATGTCGAACTCACAGAACTCTCCCATCCCACCCGGAAGTGAAAAACATCACTACCACATTCTTGACGGATTGCGCGGGGTGGCCGCCATTGTCGTCGTGTGGTTCCATATCTTTGAAGCATACGCCACCAGCCATGTGGACCAAATCATCAACCATGGCTACCTGGCCGTCGACTTCTTCTTCATGCTGTCCGGCTTTGTCATCGGCTATGCCTACGACAACCGCTGGAAAACGATGACGACCGGGGAATTCATCAAGCGACGCCTCATACGCCTGCAGCCCATGGTGGCGATCGGGGCGGTCATCGGCGCACTCATCTTTTATTTCCAGGGCTGTTCCGCATGGGATGTATCCCAGGTCGCGGTCATCTCCCTGCTGGTCGCCACCTTCGTCAATGTCCTGCTGATTCCGTCGCCTCCCGGCCTTGAAATCCGGGGACTGGGGGAGATGTATCCGCTCAACGGGCCAAGCTGGTCGCTATTCTTTGAATACATCGGCAACCTTCTTTATGCGCTGTTCATCCGGAAACTCTCCACGCGTTCCCTGGCCGTGCTGGTGATCCTGGCCGGATGCGGCCTGGCTTCCTTCAGCTTCTGGGGACCCAATGGAGACATCTGCTCCGGCTTCGCCATGACCGGCACGGAATGGACAGGCGGCTCCCTGCGCCTGCTGTACTCCTTCTCCGCGGGGCTGCTTCTGTTCCGCCTGTTCAAGCCCTTCAACATCAAGGGTTCCTTCTGGCTATGCGGCATCTCCCTCGCCATCCTGCTAGCCGTGCCCCGCCTGGGAGGAGAAGACGCTTTCTGGATGAACAGCCTCTATGAAACCGTGTGCTTCGCGGTCTTCTTCCCCCTTATCCTCCTCTTTGGCGCTTCCGGAAAAATCACTGATCCCTATACGGATAAAATATGCCGGTTCCTGGGCAGAATCTCCTACCCCCTGTACATGGTGCACTACCCGTTCATCTACCTGTACTATGCGTGGGTGAAAAACGGAGGCCTTTCCTTCCCGGAATCCCTCCCGGGAGCGTTGGCCGTCGTCATCGGAAGCATCCTGCTGGCTTGGCTCTGCCTGAAGTTCTACGATGAACCCGTCCGAAGCTTCCTGGCAAAGCATTTCCTGAAACGGAAAAATAACCGCAGCCTTGAGCCTTCATCTTCCGTACTCCAAAAAAAGACGGACGGCTAAAAGCCGCCCGTCTGAATGCGAACCAATGTTCGCCTCTGTCGGTTGATGCGGACAGCCGCTTCAAGCGTTACTGTCCATCAGTCCAGAGCAGGCCATGACCGTTATTTACGCCTGCCTCACGCTTGGACAGTTTGCGTGATGACGACTTTTTCATAGGCTTTAACTCCGGCCGCCGCATGGTTGCCATCCGTCGCAAGGATGAGCGAGCCATGCCGCGTTTCTTCCGCTGCCCCGGCTGATACGGTCACGACAGCGCCGTTCTCCCAATGCTCTGCGCCTGCGTCCAGCCAGTCGGGCTTTGAAACCAGCGTCCATGCAGAACCGGCGCCGGAATTCAGCGTCAACGAAGAGCTTCCCCCGGCAGAAGGCAGATCGATACCGGATAAAGGAGCATTCGAATTGCGCTCAACCCATTTGGAACGGGAATAGGGAAGCGGCTGCTTGCCGAGCCAGTCCCTCAGCTTGTTATCTTCCACGTGCGCTATGGCGGAATAAATTTCACTGTTGCCATGAAACAGCAGCTGCGCCTCAGTGATGGCGTAACCCTGCGAGGCCGGCGTAGCGGCGATAAGCTTCAGTTCTCCCGAGGGCGTCACGTAATACACGTCCAGATACTGGTGACGGTAGGCATAAATGAGGCGTGCCATTTTAACATTGTAAAATTCCTCCGGCATATCCCATTCATAAACGCTCAGCACCCCCGGAGCCACGGCGGAATTCGAGAGCCTGGAATGATATTTCACCCGGAATTTGCGCAGAGCACTGTCGATTTGAAGACTGATATAAATGCCGGCGGCATTGCCTGTTTGCCGTATGGTATGGGCATAGGCATAATGATCTTCCGGAGGAGCGGTAAAATCCGCAAACGTGCATGAGCCCACCTCAAAAACGGCCCGTTCATCCGGAACGAAATTGATTTGTACAACGACCTTGTCCTTGCTCCACCATCCCCACGGGTTTCCGACGCCTCCCACTTTAACCGGCCTTCCGTCGGCAGGTCTGGAGATATTGAACCCCATAGGCCCCTTCTGCTTAACCGTCGCGTTGAAGGCGCTTATCAGAGGTATGCAGGAACAAGCCGTCACCTTCGCGAGCATGCGCCCGGTTTCCAGTGCATCCGGGGTCAAGGTTCCATCCAGCACAACAGGTCCGCTGAACGACCCGGCACCTGCGTGGGTATTGTCTCCGGCATAAACGGAGGACGCCTCCGGAACAGCAGCGGCCGGATTCCGTCCAGCACGTTCTTCTTCCGTGAAGTGTACTGTTGTATTTTCAAACTGTTCTGTTGTTTCATCCTGGGATGCCAGGGCAACTTTAGTAGTATTCATGGTTTTGTTTATTATTGTTATTTGAATGAAGTAGCCTGACAACTCTGCTGTCTTCCTATCCATGATGGAAACCCCGGAAACATCCTCGCTCGTGAAAAGCCTGAGAGTCTTCCCGGATTTTGACAGTTTCAACGGTTAGACGACTTCTGTGGTGGTTTCCACAGGAACCCCTTTTCCCAGTCGGGACAACCGGAATCTGATCCAGCCGTCCCCTGATTTAACGTGTCCTCCATTTTCCGAATAACACAGCAATCATTGCTGCCACTGCAAAAAAAATCCTGCATCTGTTCCAAAGAAATAGCATCCTGCATGAAGCGTTAGCCTCCTCCGGGTTGTGCTTCTGTTCCACCTGTTCAAGCTCGTCAACATCAAAGCTCCTTCCGGCTATGCGGCATCTCCCTCGCCATCCTGCTGACCGTTCCCCGTCTGGGGGGAGAAGACGCTTTCTGGATGCACAGTCTCTATGAAACCGTGTGCTTTGCGGTATTCTTCCCCCTCATCCTCCTCTTTGGAGCTTCCGGTAAAATCACCGATCCCTATACGGATCGGATAAAATATGTCGGTTCCTGGATAGAATCTCCTACCCCCTGTACAGGGTGCATTACCCGTTCATCTAACCTGTACTATGCGTGGGTGAAAAACAGAGACTCTTTCCACCCCAACGCCCTACCGTCATCATTGGAAGCATCCTGCTGGCGAGGCTCTGCCTGAAGTTCTACGATGAACCCGTCCGAAGCTTCCTGGCGAAGCATTTCTTAAAACGGAAAAACAGCCGATAACCTTGGAGCCGACATCATATGATTATTCCTCTATCCAAGGTGCCAATTTTTCTTTCTCATCGTAGGGAATTTTCCTAAATTCGAATAATTTACTTTGAGTAGATACTTCTTGATAAATGGCTCGCATCCTTGCCTTACGTACAAAGATCATTTGTATTTGCACGAAAAAAACAGAAGGCAATATTTATATTATTTATATTCTTTTCGATTTAAAAGACTATCACGCCAAATCATCATACGAGATAAAATATATTCTTGTAATGAAATATACTTACCTCCTTTATTTTTTAAAAATATCTGTCCACGATTAAAGGCTCCACATTCATAATTATAAAAAAAAGAACGAATTTCATTTTTGTTGCATTCTTTGATTTTTTTAATAATAACCAAATAAATAATAGTTATTTCTTCGTCATCCATGCTTTTAAAAAATGAAGAAACAAATTCACACATATTTAATCTTTCAAAAAAAATGAGTGAATCCCTATCCTGCCGAAAAGGAAGTGTAGGCCCATAGCTTCCTATATTATTATATTGTAGTAGATAAAAAGGGACGTCTGCTATCAAAGGATACTCGGCAATAAATTTATCAATATAATTTTCATATTCAGTAATTTGTTCGTCCCCTTTATTGTGATAGTCAATTATATGATCTATATCGGCAATCTTGGATTTAAAAAACAATTTTCCCCCAAGCTGATCGACTTTTTTATTATACATATCAATCATTAAATTATATCGTTCCATTTTGTGCTGTAATCTTTGCATAGACAAATCCTCCGACTTCATAAAGCTATTTATCATATCATTCACACTGGAATATTGACAATAAACAAATTGCAGATAAAAAGCACCAAGCATAGAAACAAAAGCGAGAATAACCCCAAGGGAATTCAGATTTTCTCTATTAGTAAAATTCCTTCCAAAACGAATAATGAAATAAATAATTACAGAAAATATTATATATAAAAAACAAGCAAGAATAATTAAATTTCTTTCATTCATAAATTTCAATGGATACTCTTGACCATTTGGTATAAAATAATAAAAATAACCCTTGAAATAAATTAAAATATATGGGAGGAAAAGTTCAGAAACAACGATAGCTGCAACGATATAAATAAAAAAGAATAGCACGCCCGAAAAAAAGCGTTTCAAACTCTTTTTTTTCACAACAATAGGATGCGCTGTCTTCTGATCAATACATCGTGCCAATTTTTCCGCATAATTACGCGCATCATTAATACTCATATTATTTTTTTGTAAATTATGGGCTATTTTAATACGATATCCAAACATTACAAGCAGGAAATGCATTTATTCCATTCCTGCCAGATATCCTAGACTTGCAGTCTTTTTATCACAAATTCCTAGAATTTTTCGTATACCTTTCCGGAAAAAGGCTTTTCCGAATTTTTAGTTTTGTAGCCGTTTTGGATAGCATCGATGTCGATGGCAACTCGCCAGCGTGCATGGATTTCTTTGTATAGATTATCGTCTGGCATTTATAGATGTAGTCGAGCCAAGTACAGAGAACGCAGGTGTAGATCGTTATCAGGAGAAAAAGAAGTCCACAGAGGATGCATAGTAATACGATGTGTAACATCGACAAAGCACTGCTACCAATTGCGGATAACTTCCATTACGGGAGTCAGACCCCCGTAAAGAGGATTATACCGCTGAGTCCAATGACATTCCTGGTTCTGTGTGACTTTTTCCAACCGACTCGGCACCACCATCTGAGACAAATGGGGCTGGTGATTCAAAGGTTGATCAAGAGAATCCTGCTCTTCGTCAAAATACCTCTCCCACCGATTTTTGGGCTGAGCCAATACGTGCTCTCATTCACAACTCCCTGAAAACAAAAAAAATCCTGAAATCAGGAAGTCAGAAAATGGAGCGGATGATGGGATTCGAACCCACGACATCAACCTTGGCAAGGTTGCGCTCTACCCCTGAGCTACATCCGCTTGGATGGGTCAGCGAACCAGAATTGGCCGCTGGAGGGTTTATACGCGTGCGGCGGAAAAAAGCAATCTTTATTTTGGATTTTTCCCGTCCCGCGGTCCTTCCTTGTCTGCCGAACTGTATCAAAGTGTGGCTTATAAATGAAATTCTCTCGTCAGACGGAGGGACAAATTCTATGCTGTGGCGGCATGAAAGAATTGCTCATTACCCTTATTACGCTGGCAGGCCTGTTCATCGGCATGTATTATCACGATTCCCTGGTGGGAGGCGGACAGGCAGACCAGCAGAAGGCGGAAGCTCCCGCCTCTGAACAGTAGTCCCCGGCAATCATGAACACGGCTTTCCGGAAACCCTGTTTTTCCGCCATTCTCTGCGGAGCGGCCCTGCTGGCTCCTCAGGCGCGGGCGCAGTCCGCCGACAGCGCCGGAATCCTTTCCACCACGCCGCAGTCCGTGGAGGACCTCCAGCGGATTGAACACCAGCTCCAGCAGGTGCTTCCCCGGGTGCTCCCCGCCCTGGTCTGCATTGAAGTGAACAACGGCAGCGGCACCGGCATTCTGGTTTCGGAAAAAGGCCTGATTTTTTCAGCGGCCCATGTCGTTGACAAACAAGGAACCGTGCTCAAGATCATCCTGCCGGACGGCACCCGCCTGCCGGGAAAAACCACGGCGCAGAACAGCGATTCGGACGCCGGAACGGCTGAAATCACGACCAAATTGAACAAGAACCTTCCCCGCGTGGAGAAGGCGGAGAAACTGCCCCGCGTGGGGGACTGGGTGTTCGCGCTTGGGCACGGAGGCGGCCTGGACCAGAAACGCGGCCCGATGGTGCGCCTGGGGAGGGTGGTTTCCCTCAAGCACGGCGTCATTCAGACGGATTGCAAGCTGATCCGCGGGGATTCCGGCGGCCCTCTTTTCAACCTGAACGGGGAATTGATCGGCATTCACAGCCGGGTGGGTTCCGGGCTTGAAGACAATCTCCACGTTCCCATGAAGGATTTCGACGCACTGATGGAATCTCCCGCAGGCGGAAAGGCCCCCCTGCCTCCGTCACCGGAACGGGACGGCTAGCTTTTTCCCTCCATGGTCATGAAACTCTCCTCCTGCGCCTGCCTGCTGCCCCTGGCCTGTTCCCTTCTTCCCTCCGCCCTGGCGGAAGGGTTTAACGGGAGCCTGGATTTTGAACAGCGCATCAACGGAAAAACCGTTCTGAAAACCATTGAGCCCATCCGGGAACGGCTCCAGGATTTGAGCGCGGTTTTCTTTTCCGGCCATGACGTCGTGATTTACGGCATTGTACTGAGTACGGACGGCTACATCGCCACCAAGGCCTCGGAACTCCATTACCACCAGAACCTGGTGGTCCGGATAGGTTCCTCCAAGTACGGCCATTTCAAGGAGATTGGCACGGACCCGGCCACGGACATTGCCGTGGTGAAGGTGGACGCCGCCAGCCTGCCCGCCCCCGGCCCCGTCAGCAATGAGGCCGCCATTGGCATGATGGTGGTCAGCAACGGCTCCACCACTCGCACTTCCAGGCGCCCCCAGCTGGGCACCCTCAGCGCGGCGCGGCGGCCCATCCCGAACGGAGACACGGCCTACATGGGCGTGATGTTCGGCACCCCCTGCTCCATTCAGGAGGTCGTCAAGGACGGTCCCGCCGCCAAGGCGGGAGCCATGGCCGGAGACGAGATTCTGGAGGTGGACGGCACGCCCATCACCACGCTGGAAGCCGTTTCCCCCATCCTGTCCAAGAAGGAGATCGGGGAAAAAGTGACGCTGAAGGTCAGGCGCAAGGGCAAAAAGCTTTCCTACGCCATCACGCTGGGCTCCCGGCGGCAGGCCCTGGGGGAAGACGCTCCCGAGGATTCCAACGACCTGATCAGCGGGGGCTTCAGCAAACGCAGGGATGATTTTCCGATGGTCCTCCAGCATGACACCCCTTCCCGGCATACGCTGATGGGCGGCCCGCTGCTCAACCTGAAAGGGGAGCTCATCGGCATGAACATCGCCAGAGTGAACCGGGCGGAAAATTACGCCCTGCCCATCAGCGTGGTGCAGGAGAGCGTGCAGCGCATCCTGAAAAACGCGCCGCAGCCGGAAAGGAAGCCGCAGGGGGATTCCTGAACCGTCTTCCACTCCTTTCCGGCGCAGGGAACGGCCCGGCGTCCATTTTTCTTGTTTTTCCTCCCGTGCAACAACCGGCAACACCGGGCGGATTACATGCCCGGAACGTCCGCGGCGTCCGGCACCGTCTTGGGCTGCACGGTGGGGTCATAGTGGACGGCTCCCGTCACGCGCACGCTGCCGTCCGGGAGAAAGACCATGGAGGGGGTGCCCATCACTTTTTTGTAGTATTGGAGCTTTTCCATGGTTCCGCGGTAGTTGATGCGGGAATACGCGCCCAGCATGGGCGTGGTGGGGAAGAAGACGTGCACGTTCGCCTTGCCGTCCACCATGCACTGCGGGCGGGTGGTGCCCAGCCAGTCCCCGATGCATACGGCATTGTAGGCCACGCCCGTATCCGGGTCCTTCGTCTGCACGTACAGTTTCTGGATTCCGCGCACGGCAATGGTGCAGATGGAGAAGGTGCACCGCTTGGCGCTGGAGGGAATGGCTACGGTCTGGGACCACATGGGCGTGCCCGTCCGGACGGCGAACAGGGATTTCTGGGAGGCGAACATGTCCTTCTGGTTGGGCATTTTCACGACGGCCTGCACATGGTAGTTCCCCTCACGTGACAGGTCATAGAAGTGCCGCAGGTCAATTTTACGGGAGACGCTCATGCCGGCCGGCACCTTGAGCGGAGGGAACATGGCGAATTTGGACTGGGGGAGTTCCGCGCCCGCGGTGGAGTGCTCCACATGGATGTCCAGCCAGGAGGAATATTCCTGGCTTTTCAGTTCCACGGGCACGCCGGAGTTGTTGGTGATGGTCAGCCTCATGTACATGGCCTCCCCGCTGAGGAAGGTTTTCTTTTCCGGAACTACTTTCACGTAGATCTGGGCCAGGGCCCCGGACGCCCCCATCAGGGCCAGCAGCAGCATTGCAAGGATGTGTTTCATGATATTGGTTTGTCGAGTATGTGTTTTTAAACAGGTCAGCGGACGTCCCGCACGATTCTGAAGCCCAGGTTGTCCCGGCTTTCACCGCGGGAGCGCAGGTATTCCACCCGGTTGGTGATGCCGGGCTGCCTCCAGTCCCCGCCGCAGGCCACCGGGCCCGGCGGCTCCTTCACGCGCGCGGGGTCCTTTTCCATGGAAGAGGTCCATTCCATCACGCCGGAAGCCATGCCGCAAATGCCCGTCTTTAAGTCGTAATCATTGCTGTATCTGTCAATCACCAGGGTCTTGTCTCCCTTTTCACCCGTTTCCAGCATGTTCCCCAGGGCCATCCATTCCCCGCGCGCGGGCAGGCGGTAACGCGGCTCTCCGGGGGCCACGGGCTTCCAGCTCGCGTATGCCCAGGCATCCCAGAAGGTGACGTTGACGACGGGGGAGCGGGGCGTTATTTTCCTGCCCTTCCATTTGCCTCCTGGAGTGGAGGCCGCCTTCCACATGGCTTCCCAGTCCTCGGGGATATGGGTGGCGGTCTGCTTGTCCGGCTGGTCCGGATGGGAGTATTCCTCCCTCAGTTCCGGGGTAAGGCGCGCCCACTGGTCCAGAAACAGGTGGTAGGATTCCAGGGTAATTTCATGAGCCCCCACGATCAGTTCCCCGCCGCCGGGAAGGTTCACGCGGACTTCCGTATGGTCGCTGGCGGAGAAATCCGGATAGTGTTTCGGCGCCGGGGGCGGAGCAGGCGCGGAGGCTTCCTCCCGGGGGAATAAAAGAAAAACGGCAGCCGCGGCTATTCCTGCGCCCAGCAGGCCCGTTCCGGCCCAGAGCATCCATTTTCCGGAGTTTCTGCGGGGTTCCACGGGAACGGTATAGCGGTGCGTGGTGGCGCGAGGGGAAAGCCCCAGCTGTTCGCGGACCGCGGCAATCAGCTCCATGACCTGGTCCCACTGCATCGGCTTGCCGTTCTGGCCCTCCCGCATCCATTCCAGCAGGGTGCGCATGCGGGTGGTTCCGGGCACGTCCGGCGTCACCAGGGGCAGCAGGTCGGCCCCCAGGCGCTTCATCTGCGCACGGGATATTTCTTCATGAAAGTCGCCGGGCATGGCCGTATTCATCAGCCGCACGGCGGATTTGTCATCCAGGAAGATGTGGCGCGGCTCCATGACGTTGAAGGCGGTTTGCAGGCGTTCATACCTGCCGCACATGCCGCCGACCGTTTCAATCACTTTCAGCAGGTCCTTCATGGACAGGGTCTGCCCGCGGTCCAGCATGGACTGGAGGGAGGCCCCCCCCAGTTGCTCGCTGGTGACGAACCAGTACCCCTGGGCCTGGGATGCCTCATAGACGGTTCCCAGCACCGGCGCGCTGACGGCGGCGCGCGTGCGGGCCTTCATCAGAAAATCCTCCACGCCCACGCCTTCCGGGTTGTCCGGCTCCAGCAGCTCCAGGAACACGGAGCGGTCCATGCCCTGCTGGATGGCCTGGTAGAGCATCCCCCCCCGCGTGCGGCCAATGAACGCCACCAGCGTATAGTCGCCGAAGTTGTGGGGGAGGTCGAACATGGACGATTCAGGCATCAGGGAGGCAGCAGGGAGTCATAGGAGTCGGAAACCGGAGACGCCTCCACCGGGGGAAGCAGGCCGCCGTCATAAATTTCAGGCATGCCGGAAGGGGAACTCTGGTTCATCTGCTCCAGCAAAAATAGCACAGGCGGGGAGGCATGGCAATCCATCGGTTCACCCTTGTAGTACAATTTGGCGGTGTAGCCATAGTACTTGAGGCTTCCGTAGGCGATCGTCTCCTCCTCCGTCAGGGGGGGCATATAGTAGGTCACCTCCATGATTTCCTCTCCGTCCGCCCAGTCCGCAGGTTCCGTGACGCACCGCGAGGAGGGTTCCGGAGCGTGCGTTTTTTCCACCTTTTTGCCGTTGACCTTGTCAAAGAACTGGACGATGACGCGCAGGTCCTCCGGCCTGACGTTCAGGCCATCCTTCATCAGGATGGGTACGATCAGCTTGACGCGCTCCCCGGCGGGGCATTCCGGGTCCCGGTATTCCAGAATGGTGCCGAAGGACATATCGCCCCGCAGGTCCGCAGGGCTGGAAAAACCGGCCTGGAGGTGCTGGGCCGCGCGCGCAAAGTATTTCCCCGCCTTTTCCCGCTGGGTGTATACTTTCAGAAAAAATTCCCGGGATTTATCCGCATTCCTCAGCCATTCATAGGTGAGGCCGTAGTAATAAAGCACCACCGGGTTGTCCGGCTCCAGCCTCATGGCCTGCTCCAGCTTCACCACCGCTATTTTAAGGTCTCCGTCAATCTGGGCATACCGCGCCGCCTTGACCAGCTCCGCCACCTCCTCCGTCATGGGAGGCATGGCTTCCGCCGGGTTCTCAGCCGGCAGGAGTGACTGGCCGGAGACGCCTTCCCCTCCCGGGACTGGGGCTGCCACTGCCGCAGGGACCGGGTCGCCCGCCGGATCCGACAAATCGGCGGCCCGGAGCATTTCCTCCACGGAACGGGGTTTTTCAGAAGAACCCGCCGGAACGGCCGCAATGCCTGCCGTATCCGGTTCGTCCCCTTCTTCAACAGCCGCCGGCCCTTCCGGATTTTGCTGCACCGGAACGGGTACGGGCGTTTCCACCACTTTTTCCACCACCACGGTGCGGGCGGTCAGGCTGAAGGAGACGCCCACCATCAGCAGCAGGACGAACGCCAGCGCGCCCAGCGTCCAGCAGGCGATGCCGAACGCGCGGTCACGGGCGTTCTTTTCCGGTGGAAGGGATTCGCTCATACGGCATCCTCGTCATCCTTCCGGGCAGGCGTGCCGCCGGACTCCGGAGCTTCTTCATAGTCAACTACCTCACCCCGGTAAAGGGAAAGAAGGGCCTTCATGAAATCTTCCGCGTTATTGGGGGAATCCTCCTTCCGGAAGCCGCCGTAGGTCAGGCCGTCCAGCCTGATCCGGTCCCCTCCGCATTCCGGGTTCAGCGTCGCAATAGCCAGCCCCTTCATCTTCCATCTGCGCAAGTCCAGCCGGGCGATGTCATCCACGCGGAAGACCCTGCCGGCAGCCGTTACCTGCCCTTCCTTCAGGGCCATTTTCCTGCCGCGCGTCCTCACCAGGAAAAACAGCGCCACCAGGGCCAGCACCATGCAGATGCTTCCGGCCACCCATTGTTCAAAAATCTTGGAGGCGTCATACGGGTGGTCCACCGGCTTGATGGGGTAGCGTTTTTCTCCGGAATAGGATTGCCACGCGGCGCTCCAGCCCTTGCCGGGGGCGGACATCAGCCTGTAATCCGCCAGAACGTCGGGCCACGGCGTCGCGTCCCGGTCCACGCCGGACGGGACCTGGTACCCTTCCGGGAATTCAACCGTGCGCTCCAGAACGGTGCGCTCCCAGTCCTGCGGGGAGGCCCCGTTCCCGCTCACCTCACGGTCAAAGAGGGCTCCCGCGTCCACAAACGCCTTGTGCATGAAAAACTCCAGGTTCTTCTGGGGATACCCGGTGGAAGCATCGTAATAAAAATACACTCCGAACCCCAGGAACATGAGAGCCATGATAACCGCCCTGCCGGTAAACCACATGGTCGGCTTACATTCTACCGTGTCAGACTGCATGTTTCTTACATACCAGCAATTCCATGCCCTTGACCATAAAAAAAGTGCACGGCATCCACCTTTGCGGGAAAGCGGGGCGCCATGCCGCCCGGAGGACAGTCCGGACGCACGGCTCCGGAAGAAAAAAAGCCCCGGCATTCCCCGCCGGAAACATACTTGAAAAATCACTTTTTACCTTCTTCTTGGCTTGATTTATTTTGTGAAAGTTAAATAATAACACGCGCAGGGATTCCCCGGCACGGCCATACCGGCCGGGAATGCTGCAATCCCGCACACCGGCCGCATCATTTTTACCGCGTATGAAACCAAGCAATCCCCAATACCGCCGCATGGATGCCGATCCCGGCTACCATCCCCAGGAAGACGACCAGGTGGATGCCGACATGGAACAGGCCCAGCTCCGACTGGAACAACTGCGGAAGGAAAAGGAGGAGGTGGAAAGCTCCCGCCGCCGCCTGGAGGAAACCCACCTGCGCAAGGCCCGCTTCATGGACCAGCAGAACGAACTGGGCGACCGCATGGTCAACGCCGCGGACCTCATCGGCAGGGAGGTGGAAAGCCTTCGCCAGGAAAGCAATGAGCTGGAGCAGATTCACATGGCCCTGACGCGGAGCCTGAAAATGCTCAGCACCGTGCGCCCGGACGAATGGCCCATTGAAAACACGGACAACCTCATCAACCAGGGCCAGCAGGTCATCGACCGCTGCGAGGAGGAATTCGCGGACGCCGTCCAGCAGTGCGCCCGCATGCAGCACACCAAGGTGCTTACGGGCGTGCGCCGTTCCAGCAAGGTGCGCATCAGCTCCCGTGAATTCATGACCCAGTTCCTCCAGGGCCTTTCCTTCCACCTTCCCCTGCTCCTGATTGCCCTTATCATCCTCTTCTTCATCTGGATTTTCAGCCCCTCCGCATCATGATTAAAAGAAAGACCAAACGCCGTTCCTCCGAACTGGCAGAACTGGACCGCGCCTCACGGGAAATTGAGAACCGCATCCAGGAATTGGAAGCCTCTCTCAAACGTCCGGCCCAGCAAACGCGCATGCGCCTGGACCGCAATACCATGCCCCCGCCGGACCGCGTGCGGGAAGGCACCCAGAACCGCGCCCTGCGCGCCGTGGTGGCCCGCGACGGCCGCGCCACCAACATGAGGCGGGAGCTGCGTGAAAACTTCATGCTGCTGGGCCTGCTGGTCTGCGCCATCGCCGCCTCCTTCTGCTGGATCGTCCGCCTGCTGGAACAGCAATAGGCCTCACCCTCCCTTTCTCTTATATATTACGCACGTTCCCATCATGAGCACGCCCCAAATCGACGTAGCCTACATTGCCAAACTGGCGCGCATCGACCTGACGGAGGAAGAAGCCGCCCTCTTTTCCAAGGACCTGGACAAAGTCCTGGCCTACATCACCAAGCTGGAATCCTACGACGTCACAGGCATCGCCCCCATGAACCATCCCCTGCCCACGATGGACGTAATGCGCAAGGACGTTCCGGAACCCGGCCTTTCCCAGGAGGAAGCCCTTTCCAACGCCCCCCAGCAGTCCCAGGGGCAGTTCCGCACGCCCAAGGTGGTGGAATCCGCCTGACATCCTCCCGGTCCCTCCCTTTTCACGTTTCAACCGTTCTTATCCCTTTCTTTCCATGTCAAGCATTCAAGGCACCCTGGCCCAGTGGCGCGACCGCCTGCGCCGCAAGGAACTTTCCCCCGCCGAACTGGTCAACCTGACGGCGGACGCCATTGAGGCGGACCGGACCACCAACGCCTATATCTCCTTTGACCGCGAGGCCGCCCTCAAGGCCGCGGCCGCGGCCGATACGTCCAGCCCCCTGGCCGGCATCCCCATCGCCGTGAAGGACAACATCAACGTCCTGGGCCAGCCGACACGCTGCGCCTCCCGCCTCCTGGCTCCCTATGCTTCTCCCTATGACGCCACCTCCATCCGCCTGCTGAAGGCGGCGGGCGGCATTCCCCTGGGCCGCACGAACATGGATGAATTCGCCATGGGCGCCAGCGGTGAAAACTCCGCCTACGGCGTCACGCGCAACCCGAACGCTCCGGACCACATCCCCGGCGGTTCTTCCAGCGGCTCCGCCGCCGCCGTCGCGTCCGCTACAGCCATCGCCGCGCTCGGTTCGGATACGGGCGGCTCCATCCGGCAGCCCGCCGGGCACTGTGGCATCGTGGGCCTCAAGCCCACCTACGGGCGCGTTTCCCGCTACGGGCTGGTGGCCTTCGCCTCCTCCCTGGACCAGATAGGCCCCATGACCCGGACGGTGGAAGACGCCGCCATCCTGCTCCAGGCCATCTCCGGGCACGACCCGAAGGATTCCACGTCCGCAGACGAGCCCGTGCCGGACTTTGAGGCCGCGCTGGGCCGTGACGTCAAGGGCCTGAAAGTGGGCATCCCCGCGGAATATTTCACCTCCGGCAACCATCCGGGCATTTCCGAGGCCGTGCAGAACACCGTGAAGCAACTGGAAAGCCTGGGCGCGGAACTGATGGAAATCAGCCTTCCCCACGCGGACGCCGTGGTGGCCGCCTATTATATCATCGCCTGCGCGGAGGCCTCCTCCAACCTCTCCCGGTTTGACGGCGTGCGCTACGGCAAGCGGGCGGAAGACGCCGCCGGCCTGGTGGAACTTTTCTCACGCACCCGTGAAGAAGGCTTCGGACCTGAAGTCAAGCGCCGCATCATCCTGGGAACCTACGTCCTCAGCTCCGGCTACTATGACGCCTACTACTCCCGCGCGCAGAAGGTCCGCTCCCTGGTCGCCAGGGACTTCGCGGAAGCCTTTTCCAGGGCGGACATCATCGTAGGCCCCACCTCTCCCGCCCCCGCCCCCAAAATCGGGGACTCCGCGCTGGACCACCTCCAGACCTACCTGGCGGACATCTACACCATCCCCGCCAACCTAGCCGGGCTGCCCGCCATGTCCATCCCCTGCGGAACCGTGAAGGAAGGCGGCATGGAGCTCCCCGTGGGCTTCCAGATGACGGCCCCCCATTTCCGGGAAGACCTTCTCTTGAAAACCGGATTTGCCCTTGGGAAATAATCGGAATTTTTCAACGCAAGCGCCCGGCAGACTGTCTCACCCGCTATTAAGAATCATGGACACCCGAGAATTCAACGAAATTATCGCCGCGAACTCATCGTGGATTTCTGCTCTCAGAACGGAGGTAGGCAAGGTGGTCATCGGCCAGCAGGCGCTGGTGGACAGGTTGATCCTCAGCCTCCTCTGCAAGGGACACGTCCTGCTGGAAGGCGTGCCCGGCCTCGCCAAGACGCTCTCCGTAAAAGCCATGGCGGGCACGCTGCACGCGCAGTTCGCCCGCATCCAGTTCACGCCGGACCTTCTGCCGGCGGACTTGCTGGGCACCATGATCTATAATCCGGAGGAAAGGCAGTTCACTGCCAAGAAAGGCCCGATCTTCGCCAATCTCATCCTGGCGGACGAAATCAACCGCGCCCCGGCCAAGGTCCAGTCCGCCCTGCTGGAAGCCATGCAGGAACGCCAGGTAACCCTGGGGGAAACCACCTACCGCCTGCCGGACCCCTTCCTGGTGCTTGCCACGCAGAACCCCATTGACCAGGAAGGCACCTACCAGCTTCCGGAAGCCCAGCTTGACCGCTTCCTCTTCAAGGTTCTGGTCACCTACCCCACGCGCGAAGAAGAACTCCAGGTGCTGGACCTCATGGCCAGCTCCGCCAAGCCGCCGGAAACCTCCCCGGTCACCACGCCGGAACAGGTGGCGGCCTCCCGCGACCTGGTGAACCAGATTTACATTGACGACGCCGTGCGCGGCTACATCGTGGACCTGGTGCGCGCCACCCGCTTCCCGGAAACGGTGGACGTGAAACTGCGCGGCCTCATCCGCGCGGGCGCATCCCCGCGCGCCACCATCAACCTGGCCCTGGCGGCCCGCGCCAACGCCTTCATGCACCACCGCTCCTTCGTCACCCCGCAGGACATCAAGGACCTGGCCCATGACATCCTGCGCCACCGCATCCTGCTCTCCTATGAGGCGGAAGCGGAAAACATCTCCACGGACGACGTCATCGACCACATCCTGACGAAGGTTCCCGTGCCGTGACGGCAGGAGGCGGCTCCCCCGTCCGCCCTTATCCTTCAGCCCCCGCGGGGCGCCTCACCGGAACCTGATTGAATTCAAACAGGGAGGATCACTTCATGGATAAAGCCTCAGACATTCTCAAGCGCGTGCGCCGCATTGAACTGCGCGCCAGGCATCTGGCCACGGAAAACTTCGCCGGGCAATACCAGTCCGGCTTCCGCGGCCAGGGGCTGGACTTTGACGACTTCCGGGAATACACGCCGGGAGACGATCCCCGCTTCATTGACTGGAAGGTGACGGCCAGGATGAACTCCCCCTTCGTGCGTCGCTTCCGGGAGGAACGGGAGCAGGCCGTCATTCTGGCGGTGGACGTCAGCGGCTCCATGCACTACGCCTCCTCCGCGGCCCGGGCTTCCAAGCTGGACTATGCGGCGGAAGTGGCCGCGGTGCTCGCCTTCAGCGCGGCCCAGAGCGGGGACAAGTGCGGCCTTCTCATTTACGGGAACAGCCACTCCCATTACATTCCCCCGGCCAAGGGCATCAAGCAGACCCTGCGCATCGTCCGTGAAATCGTAGCCAGTAAAAACGACGGGGCGGATCAAAGCATCGCGGAGGTAGCCCGGCAGCTCGTCCTTTCCCAGAAAAAGGCAGCCATGGTCATCATGCTCAGCGACTTCTGGAGCGAGCACAACAAGGCCGCCCTGGGACAGCTCAACTTCAAGCACGACTTCATCCCCATCCGCATCGCGGACCCGATGGAGCTGCACCTTCCGGACGCCGGGCGCGTCATCCTGAAAGACCCGGAAACCGGCAAAAGCATGTTCCTGAACCTCGCCCGCCAGGACGTCCGGGAAGCCCACGCCAACGTCGTGCACCTGCACCGTGAAAAATGGACGCAGGACTTCCGCCGCCTGGGCATCGATTTCCTGGACCTCCAGACCACGGACAACTTCATGCCGCCCCTCCAGGCCCTCTTCACCAGGAGGTCCCGCAAATTCTCACGCTAAACCCTTCTCCGCCAGCCATGCCAGCACCCGCCACCTTCCAGACTCCCCCCACGGCCATTCCGGAACCGCCGGCCTTCCCCACGCTGATGGAAACGCAGTCCCCGGACGCCTACCTTCAAGCGGGCTTCTGGGATACGTGGGGCATCTGGATCATGCTCGCCTCCATCCTGCTGGCCGTCGCCATAGCCGTCATCGTGCTCATCCGCAGGAAAGGGCGCACCCCCGCCGCGCCGCTCAGCCCGGCGGAAACCGCTATCCGGGACATCACGATGCTCCGGGAAACCCACCCCTCCCTCAGGCAGGCCGCCGTGGAATTCTCCCTGCTCCTCCGGAAATACCTGGTGGGGGAAACCAAAGACCCGGCGCTGTATGAAACCCAGCAGGAATTCAACCGCCGGGCGGACGCGCTCACCGCGCTCCCCTCGGAACTCCAGGGTCCCACGCGCGACCTGCTGGACCGCATGGCCTCCCTGAAATATGAGCCGGACACTCCGGAAAACGACTCCCTGGTCAACGAACTGGCGGACGACACGGTCCAACTCATCAACGACATAGAAGCGGACGCACACCGCACGAAGGAGGAAACGGACCTCGTCGTCAAAAAACCTTCCCCACGCCCCAACCAACGCTAGCACACCATGACGGAACACTTCCAATTCGCACAACCTGAATGGCTCTATGTCCTTCCCTTCATCTTGTGCCTCATTATCCTCCGCCGCAGGCGGGGGGCGGAAGGCTCCATCACCTACCCGACCGTTCGCTTCATCTCCTCCCTGGCGCGCAATCCCCAATCCCTGGCCGGAAAAATAGGGGCCATTTGCTTCGTGCTGGCGGCGGCGGCCCTCGCCATCGCGCTGGCGCGCCCCCAAAAAGTGGAGGATAAAACCTTCCGCACCGTCAACGGCATTGACATCATGATCGCCTTTGACCTCTCCTACTCCATGGAGACGCCGGACATGGTCCTCAACCGCATGCCCATCAACCGCCTGGTGGCCGCCAAGCATGTCATCACCCAATTCGTCGACAGCCGTCCGGACGACCGCATCGGCATCGTGGGCTTTGCCGGGAAAACCAAATCCTTCTGTCCGCTCACGCTGGACCACGCCCTGGTCAACGGCATCATCCGGGACTTCCATCCTCGCATGATCCAGGCGGACGGCACGGCCATCGGCTCCGCCATTGCGGCGGCGGCCACCCGGCTGGACGACCGCAAGGACACCAAATCCAAAATCATCATCCTGGTGACGGACGGCGCCTCCAACTCCGGCCAGATATCCCCGCTGGTGGCGGCGGAAAACGCGGCCAAGCTGGGCATCAAGATTTATACCATCGCCGTGGGCACGGAAGAAGGCACCCTGGCGAACGGAATGGTGGTGCAAAGCGAATTTGACGAACCCACCCTGCGGAAAATAGCCCAGCTCACGGGCGGGGAGCACTTCCGGGCCACGAACATGGCCTCCTTCAACAAGGCGTTCGCCTCCATCGGCAAGCTGGAAAAAAGCGAGGCCAAGGTGCAGACCGTCCGCCACATTGAAGAATACTTCATGTACTTCCTCGTAACGGGCGCCGCGCTGACGCTTCTGGGCCTCTCCCTGCAAGTGCTCAAACCCGCCCCCGCCCCGTAACACCATCCCTTTCCCGCCATGACCTTCCTTTATCCCAACGTTCTGTACGCGCTCATCCTCCCGGCCCTGCTCGCGGCGGCGGCCTGGTGGCTGTGGCGCCGCCGTTCCAGAAAATGGGAAGTGCTCGTCTCCCCGGAATACCGGCAGGAGCTGGTTCACGCTCCGGCCACCTGGCACCGGGTGCTCCCCGTCATCTTTGCCGTGCTGGCTTCCATCTTCACCATCCTCTCCATCGCGCGTCCGGTGGACGGCTACACGGAGGTAAAGGAGATTCCCAAATCGCGCAATATCCTCATCGCCATTGACTGCTCCCGCTCCATGCTCAGCAAGGACGCCTCCCCCACCCGCCTGGGAAGGGCTAAAACCGCCGCCTACGACCTGCTGGACGCCCTGCCGGGGGACAACTTCGGCATCATCATCTTCTCCGGGGACGCCGTCCTGCTCATGCCCCTTACCCATGACCACAACGCGCTGAAGGAAACCATCGAACAGCTTCAATTCGGCTGGGTCTCCCAGGGAGGCACCAATCTGGAAAACGTCGTCCGGCTGGCCCTCCAGACCTTCAAGCGGGACAAGGAGGCGGACGCCAAAAACGCCCTGGTCATCCTCAGCGACGGGGAAGACACCGTCAACATCACTTACAAGACGGCGGAAGCCGCCAGGCAGCACCAGCTCATCATCGTAACGGCGGGCATCGGCACCACCATCGGCACCACCATTCCGGATGAGCAATCCCCCTCCGGCCTGTACCGGGACCGCCGCGGCCAGCATGTCGTCTCCAAGCTCAATCCGGAAAGCCTGCAATACCTGGCCCGGCAGACGGACGGCCAGTATGTGCAGCTCTCCGACGGAGCGGCGCTGAACCGCTTCGTCAGGGACATCGCGGACCGCCTGGACATCACGGAAGGCCGGGAGGAAGTGCGCCGCGTGCCGAACGACCGCTACGTCATCTTTGCCGTTCCGGCCCTCATCTGCCTGCTCCTCACTCTTCTGGCAGGTACCCGCTGGCGCTCCTTCCGCCGTTCCGGACGCCGCGGCATGACCGCCCTGGCCGCCGCAACCCTGCTCTGCGCCGGACTGCTGGGCACGGAAGCGCGCGCGGACACGAGCGCCCTGGACAACGTCACGGACCTGATCCGGACGGGAAAGACAGAGGAAGCCGTCAAGGCCATTGATGAAATGCTCGCCGTTCCGGACCTGGCGGAAGAAACGCGCCAGGCCCTGGAATTCGCCAAAGGCTGCCTGGAACAAAAAGCGGACAACCCCAAGGAAGCCGCGGAAGCATTCTCCCAGGCGCTCCTTTCTCCCAAAGCCTCCCTCCAGGCGGATTCCCACTTCAACCTTGGCAACCTGGAAGCCGCCCAGGCCCGTAAAACCATGATCTTCTCCCGGCCGGAAGGGGAACAACCGCAGGCGCAGCCCTCTTCCATTGATGACCAGATCAAGGAAATTGACGCCCGCCTGGCAAAAATACCCGTGGCGAAAGAACACGTCAAGGAAGCCGTCAAGCGCTTTGACGACGCCCTCTCCGCCTACGGCTCCCATGAAGGAGCGGCCGCCAACAAGGAGGAAATGCTCCGTTATGACAAATCTCTGGACGAATACCGCAAGCAGTTGGAGGAATTAAAGAAGAAATTGGAAGAGGAAAAGAAAAAACAACAAGAGCAGCAGAACAAGGACCAGAACAAGGACCAGAACAAGGACCAGAACAAGGACCAGAACAAGGACCAGAACAAGGACCA
>NZ_JABFCI010000175.1:0-219 GCF_017566105.1 Akkermansia sp. GGCC_0220 | reverse complement strand
CGTAGCAAAGGAGTGAAAACAGATGCTGACCTTTGAAAAGGTGCTGGAGATTTTTGCGGATTACCTAACCGCAGACGAGACCATAGAAGTTTATATCAGCCGCCATGGATGTGTAAGAGTTGAATTTGACCAAGATTTTCACTATTGCTCTGGCGAGGTGTGCCATACTCCCAAGGAACTGTTCGACCTCTTAGCCGATGATTACCGGACTTATCTGGA
>NZ_JABFCI010000174.1:0-219 GCF_017566105.1 Akkermansia sp. GGCC_0220 | reverse complement strand
GTATCATGGGATATCCGGATATTGTAGGTAAAGATGCAGCTTTACAGAATCTGGGTGAAGTAAGCAACCGCGGTGTGGATATCGAATTGAGCTGGAATGATAAGATTGGAAAGGATTTCCGTTACTATATTCGTCCGAACCTGACTTTCTCCCGCAACCGTTTGGAATATAAAGCGGAAGTTGCCCGCAAGAACTCCTGGCGTAAAGAAACCGGTAAAC
>NZ_JABFCI010000173.1:0-219 GCF_017566105.1 Akkermansia sp. GGCC_0220 | reverse complement strand
ATACAAAGAAAAAGATTGATTATAATAAAGCACTTCTAAATAGAATTTTTATAAATTATCCATTTGTCATAACAACCCATGTTAATCTGTTTAACTCATTTTTTGGTACAAGTAGGGAGGAGTTATTTCCACTTATAAACTTGTGTAATTCGGTAATAATTCTAGATGAAATTCAAAGTTACAGAAATTCTATATGGAAAGAAATAATCAACTTTTTAA
>NZ_JABFCI010000172.1:0-219 GCF_017566105.1 Akkermansia sp. GGCC_0220 | reverse complement strand
ATGCCAGTGTTCGTACCGATGTTCTCCGTTGCGTGACTAACGGCTTCATGATTAAAATCTTCAACAATCGCCCGCACGCGTTGTTGTGCCCGACTTGTATCGCGTTCCGAAAGTGTCAACGCCGACTGTCCGTTCAAAGCCCGCAATTCATTGACATATTGATGAAAGTAGCTGACAATCTCAGCCTCATCCGGTTTGAAGTTCGGATCATCCAGCAGA
>NZ_JABFCI010000171.1:0-219 GCF_017566105.1 Akkermansia sp. GGCC_0220 | reverse complement strand
AGTTAAACAGCCCCAATGATGTTGTGTGCCGCAGTGACGGATTGATTTATTTCACCGATCCAGACTATGGAAGGCAGGATGCCCCGGCTGGAGTCGGACGGCCGATACCATCAGATAAACGGCCGGTATACATACTAAATCCTGATACAGGCGAAATCCGGACAGGGGCAGATACATTTAAAAATCCCAATGGATTGTGCTTTTCCATAGATGAAAAAA
>NZ_JABFCI010000170.1:0-219 GCF_017566105.1 Akkermansia sp. GGCC_0220 | reverse complement strand
TATGGCTCCGAGTTGAATAACAATTTCAAACATGTCCACATAAGCTTTTCTATAAGTAGGATCCTTGAAATTTATTAAATCACCTACTATAATCATATGACCTGTAGATGATATCGGCAAGAATTCAGTAATACCTTCTACAATACCTATTACTATTGCCTTTATTATAAGTAGCAGATACATTTTTATTCGTCCTCCATTAATTAATTTTTAACAACA
>NZ_JABFCI010000169.1:0-219 GCF_017566105.1 Akkermansia sp. GGCC_0220 | reverse complement strand
ATGGTCCGGCTGATTATTCTCCTGACAACGTCCCTTATCACCCTGAATATGTGGCGCCTATCTCTTTGGATGGATACAAGGAAGGTTCTTTCTGCATGACGCTTGGTTATCCGGGAAGTACGGAACGTTATCTTTCTTCGTATGGTATCGAAGAGATGATGAATGGAATCAACCAGGCAATGATTGATGTGCGGGGAGTAAAACAAACGGTTTGGAAAC
>NZ_JABFCI010000168.1:0-219 GCF_017566105.1 Akkermansia sp. GGCC_0220 | reverse complement strand
CTCATGACTACAGATATAAAGGACAGCTTAAAAAGCCTGATTTTAAATAAAGGGCGTAGTAAAAAAAAGGTTGGAAATGGAGTAAAAACTACTCTTGACATGGCAACTCAAAAAACGGCTTATGATCTTTTGGGAGATAATAGAGGAGCTGTTGTTGTTCTGAATCCTAAAACTGGAGCAGTAATTGCCATGGTATCAAAACCATCCTTTGATCCTAAC